>JBLHKG010000173.1:0-5465 GCA_047619835.1 Alphaproteobacteria bacterium | reverse complement strand
ATCTCGACAAGAAAGTCATCGCCGCGCGGCGTAACTGGGCCGGCATCGAATTCCTGTGGGGCGTTCATGCGCACCGGGCTTTTCATCTGGGGCACCTGGATCTTTATCTGCATCTGAATGACCAGCCGACGCCGGAATTCTTTGTCTACCATCCCGATCTGATCGACTGACGCATTTGGAATTGAGGCCGCGTTAACGACGCCCGGGTTAACGACGCGATGCGACAACCAGCCCGGCTGCAATCAGGATCATGCCGACGATGTGAAACTGGCGTAGTGTTTCGTCCAGAAAAACAATGGCGAGCCCAACCGTAAAGGCGGGGACCAGATGGATGAACTGCCCGGCGCGGGCGCCCCCCATATTCTTGATGGCGTAATTCCACATCAACATCGCCAGCACACCGGAGAAGATCGCCAGCACGAAGATCGTGCCAACCGACGCCGCGCTGAACGGGAACGGCCGGACAAACACTGTCTCAGCCAGATAGAGCGGCAGCATGAACAGCGCGCCCAGCCCGAGAAGCACCGCCAGCAGCAGGCGTTGATCCAGCCCGGCGGGGGCTTTGCGCAAGAATACGACATAGAGCCCCCAGGATGCGTAGGCGCAGGTGACAATCAGATCGCCTCGATTGAAATTCATCTGTAACAGCTGCTCGAATGAACCGGCGGAGATCAGCACCAGCACGCCGAGCAGCGACAGGGTCAGCCCGGCGCCCTGAAACCAGCTAAACGGGTCGCGGAAAAGCAGCGCCGCGAACAGAACAATAAACAACGGCTCGACCGAATTGATCACCGCGGCGTTGATCGCAATGGTGTATTGCAGCGACAGAAACAGCAGCGCATTGCCGCAAACCCACAGCAATATCGCCAGAACAGCCAGCCATTTCAGATTGTCCCGCACCATCCGCCATTGGGTGCGCAGCGGCGCAATCGCAAAGGGCAGCAGGATCAGAAACGCGCAGGTCGTCCGCCAGAACGAGAGACCGATCGGCGGCATGTCCTCGCGCACAAAACGCACCACAATTGTGGTCGTCGACCAAAAAAACATGGTGAGAATGGCAGCGGCAAGCGGCGAGCACAGCATTCGCCTGAACGCCGATTGCTGCGCGCCCGTGATATCAGAGTCGTTTTGCAAAATTTGGGGGGCTTTCCTGTGAATTATCGAGCCGCACTCTACCTGAAATAAGGCGCAGGCGAACCGCCCCCACGTTCACGGATGGTTTGAGCGCCGAGCGCTCGCCATGCTAGCCTACCGCCATGAGAGAAGCTCAGACGACAGATTACAAACCGGTCCGCCGGCTGCTGGCCGAACAGGCGGAAATGTTCGGTGACAAGCCCTACATGGTTTCAATCGATCAGGATGAAAAAATTCTGAGCTATCGCAATTTGCACCGTCTCGGCAACCGGATGGCGCATTATTTTCAGGAACGCGGACTCAAAGCCAATGACAGGGTGTTGATGCTGTCGGAAAACTCGGCGGAATTCCTCGCCGTGTTCCTTGGCGTTCAGCGCTATGGTGCGACCGTCGCCACCGCCAATGTCGAAATGAACCGCGCGCACATTGCGGAGATTATTTCGGCGGTCGCTCCCAAATTTCTGCTGGTGCAGGAAGGCATAGGACTGGAAGAGCTGCAGGGTCACGCGGGCGATGCCGAGTGGATGTCGCTGGGTGAATGGAACGAGGATGGCGGCTCGACCGGATTCTTCGCGGCAATCGAAGACTATCCCGACACAGACGATGTCGCGGAGATCTGCCAGCCCGATGATATCGCAGTGATCTTTTACACCTCCGGCACGGAATCAAAGCCCAAGGGCGTGCTGCAGGCCCATTCGGCGATCTGGCCCAATTACGACGCAACGGCGGATGCCGTCGGCATGACCGCAGACGATCACATCCTCGACAGCCGGTCCTATACCTGGCTGTCGTCACAGAATATGAGCCTCGGCGGGCCGCTCGCCCGCGGCGCCACCGTCTATATCGCCAGGAAATTTTCGCGCAGCCGCTATTTCGACTGGGTACAACAGTATGAAATCAATATCGGCGTCGCGGTGCCGACCATCCTCAACATGTTCCTCAACGAGCCGGTCGATATCCATCAGCGCGATGTACCGCATCTGCGTCTGATCATGACGTCCTCAGCGCCGATGTTGCCGGAAAACTGGACGCGTTTCGAGGCGCAGTACGGCATCCGCATCTGCCAGTCCGCCGGCTGCTCGGAAGGCGGGCTGATGTGCAGCCATCGCGGCGCCGACCGCAAGATCGGCACCATCGGCCTACCGCTCAAATACCAGAACATCCGGCTACTGGATGACGACGGCCAGGAAGTGCCGGGCGGCGAGCCAGGGCAGATCGTCGCCTCCGGACTGCAAAAATCATGGGGCTATCTGCATTTCGACGGACGGGTCGAGAAGCTGCCGGACGAGCATTACACCGGCGATCTCGGCCAGATCGATGCCGACGGCCATCTCAGCGTGGTTGGACGGCTCAAGGATCTGATTATCCGCGGCGGCGTCAATATCTCGCCGGTCGAGATCGACAACATCCTCGCTCGCCATCCCGATATCGAGGATGGCGCGGCCTGCGGCATTCCCGACAAAATCTATGGCGAGGAAGTGATCGCCTATGTCGTGCCGCGCCACGGTAGCGGGCTGATGGCGGAAGCGGTAATCGCACTGTGCGGTGAAACGCTGGCGCCGTTCAAGACACCCAAGCAGGTGGTGTTTGTCGACGCCCTGCCCAAGAACGACCGCGGCAAGCTCGACCGCAAGGCGCTCACCGACGCGTGGAAAGAGGCCAACGCGGCGGTAGTGTGAAGTTTACGCCACCTTGCTCTGCCGCTCCTCGTCGATCAGCCGGGACAGCAGATTGCGCGCCTGAATGGTCGGGTGGTCCATCGCCACATCGATGGTCGGCGCATCGGGGAAGGCCGCGATTGTGCGGGCCTGTGCCTCGACCATGTCGACATCCTCCAGAAAGATATTGCGGATCACCTTGAGCTGTTCGGTCATCGCCGCATCATCAATCGCGAAATTGCGCGCCGACGCCCAGAAATGATGAGTGGTCGTCGCGGTCTCCGGCGTGATCGCATGGGTGTTGTGGACGGTGACGCCGTGGCTGCGGTCGCCCTCGAACGCGCCAGTACCGGCCTGCGCCGCGCCGACATCGAACATGATGGTGCCGGGCGGGTTGAAAACCCAGCGGTTCCAGCTATCGCCCTTGCCCTTGATGTTGGCCGCCTTGGCCCACAGCGGCGGCGGATCGTCATTAGGCATCAGCCGTTCGCAGCGCAGCGCGCGCGGCTCCCGCGTGACGGTCGGTTTGATGCGGAGCTTGGCGGCATTGCCCAGCGTATCCGGGTGGACATAGGGCGAATGGGTCTGGTCGAGCTGAATATCGATAAGCGCCTGATAGTGGCAATTGACGTGGAAATGATCGGAGATCGACACCCACGCCGGGTCTTCATGCCAGTAATAATCGGGGATCAGCGAGGGATCGGCCAGCGCCGGATCGCCCATCCAGATCCAGATCCAGCGATGGCGTTCAACAACGGGGTATGACCGAACATGTGCGCCGGGCGGCACCAGCGCCTGGGTCGGCACCTTGATGCACTGGCCCGTCCGATCAAAAGTCAGCCCGTGATAGCCGCATTCGACATTGCCCTGCTGCAGCCGCCCAAAGGACAGCGGCGCGCTGCGGTGGCAGCAGCGATCCTCCAACGCGCCAATTTCGCCATTGGCATCACGAAAAAACACGATGGGCTCGTTCAGGATCGTTCGGGCGAGCAATTGATCGGCAACATGGTGGTCCCAACCGGCCACATACCAGGCATTTCTGAGATACATCGAATTTCTCCCGTTAATCTTTGACGGAATGATGCCCTGTCGCCGAAATCGGGGCAAGATGGGTGCAAAATGAAAAAGGGCGGCCCCGAAAGACCGCCCTTTTTGCAATGCGTCGGAAGTCCGGTCGGTTAGCGGCCGGATTCGGCGAGGGAGTGAACCCAGCCTTTGCCTTCCATGTATTTCTTGGCCTTGGCGATGTCTTCCTTCGAGAAGAACTTATCGGGAAACACCGTATCGACCGGATAGACCGGGCGCATGAAGTCGCTCTCGTAACCGAACGGCACCGTTGCATCGATGCCCATGCCGCCTTCGAAGACGGTATTGGACGCGGTCCATTCGCGATCGCCCGCCGACATCCGCTCAGCCGGCATAAATGTCTGGCCACGCCCGCCGGGAAGCGGGTTGAGGATGTCGGTCTTGGGATTGACGCGGGTGGTCAGGTTCCAGATCACGTCGTCCATGTCATAGATGTCGGTGTCTTCGCTCATCGCGATGGCAAGCCGGGCACCCTGGGAGGTGGCGAGGATCGCGGCGAGGAAGTTGCGCTGCCAGCCTTCGTCGATCTGGCTGCGCTTCTTGACCTGGATGATCGCCCCGCCCCAATCGGTCATCGGGTAGGGAATATTGACGTCGGTGCAGATGCCCGGCTGCATGCGGTGGCACAGCTCATACATCGCCGATTCACGCACCGTGGTGTCGATGTTCTGGCAATCCATGGTGTGAACGCCGAGCGGGAAGACGATGGGCTTGGATTCACGCGCCCGCATGGTGACCGCGGTGACGTGGAAGGTCGGCGCCTTATAGGCCTTGCCCATATAGCCGGCCCATTCGGGATGGAAATGGAAGCGGCCCTGAACGCCGGCTTCCTCGGATTCCGCCGTCTCATAGCGGCGATCGCGCGGGTGGAGATAGCCTTCCAGTGTTATCTCCGCATCGGCCAGCGCATAGGCGCCGGGGATGGTCTTGGCTTCGACCATACGTACAGGCTCACCGGTCAGCGCCCCGGCAACACCGAGCTCGTCGCAGCCGACCGGCAGGATGACGTAATCGAAACCGGCGCCGGCCAGAAGGTTCGGCCCGTAGGGAATGCCGAAATTCATCGTCAGCGGGATCGGTTTATCGTCCCGATAATGAGCGGCCATGATCTGCCAACCGTGGCTGCCGGGCGAGATCTGGAAGGTGCCGACATTGCCCCAGCGGAAATTCATCCGGTTATAGGCCATGTCCGTGCCGCCCTCGAAATATTCGCCGGCGAGCAGGCGTTGTCCCGAACCGACGGTCAGTTCGGTCTCAAGGGTGGTGTGGCGGATCGGCACCATGAACTCGTTCACGTCGGCCGGGTTGAGGATAATTTCCTGGTGGCTCGGCGCATCTTTCGAGTCGACAACGATGGGCTTGAGCGGCCGGCGGATGGCTTCGGCGATCTTGACCGTGCGGTCCTGATGATCCTTGAAACCGAACAGCTTGTGCATGACGCCATGATCGGCGAACAGATTAGTGACGGCGCGATGGAACGGCTTGTCCTTCACATTGTTGAACAGGATCGGGCAGCCGCCATCGAGATGCTTCTGAACGCCGGTAATTTCCAGGTCCGGGTCGACTTCTACATCGGTCTCGATCAAA
>JBLHKG010000172.1:0-5466 GCA_047619835.1 Alphaproteobacteria bacterium | reverse complement strand
GCTCGTGACGGATTCCCAACCACCCGGATTGAGAGCTGGAAATACACCGATCTGCGTCATGTCTTTCGCAAAGCCTTCGTGGATCGGCCGTATGATGTTGAGGATGTGGACATATCCACCTGGCTGATCGGCGAAGGCGTTCCCGTCGCGGTATTTGTCGATGGACGGTTTTCTGAACAATATTCGAAACTGGAGGGCTTGCCCGCCGGGGTAACGATACTGCCGCTTTCCGTTGCGCTGGAAACCGAGGCCAGCGGAATTTCGGAAATTCTGGGATCCATCGCGCCGTTGGAGACGCCCGGGCTGACCGCCTTGAATTCGGCCTTGATGCAGGATGGCGCGTTTATCCAGATCGATGACAATATTGAGCTTGATCGGGCCGTTCAGATACTTTGTCTGACCAGCAAGGGCTTCGCGGGAGAAGCCCATCTTCGCCATGTCGTCTCGCTCGGTCGGGCGGCAAAGGCGACGATCGTGCAGGGCCATTTCGGTCTGGGACCATCGGGTGGCCTGTGCAATGTCGTGACCGAAGCGGTCATTGGTGAAGGCGGCACGCTGCGCATGGCCAAACGTCAGGAGGAAAATTCTTCTGCCTGGCATATCGGGCTGGTTCAGGCCCGGCTGGACCGTAATGCCTCATTCGATTCATTTACGCTTTCATCCGGCGGAAGAACCGCCCGGAATGAAATTCGTGTCCGGCTTGCGGGGGAGGGGGCCAATGCGGTGCTGAATGGTCTGGTGCTCGCGCGCGGCCGGCAGCATTGCGATAATACCACCGATGTCGAACATGCCGTGCCGCACGGCACAAGCGATCAGCTTTATAAAAGCGTTGTCGACGACGATGCGCGGAGCGTTTTTCTTGGGCGCATTCTGGTTGCGGAAGATGCCCAGAAAACAGATGCCCGCCAGATGAACCGTAATCTGCTGCTGTCGCCTGGCGCTCAGGCCGATTCCAAGCCTGAACTGATTATCCATGCCGACGACGTTAAGTGCGCGCATGGGGCGACGGTTGGCGATCTCGATGAGGAAGCGTTGTTTTATTTGATGAGCCGGGGCATTGGCGCGGCAGAGGCGCGCGGATTGCTGGTGCGGGCTTTCGCCGAGGAAATGATTGCGGCCATTGCGGATAAAGAAGTGCGAGCCTGGCTTGATGCCGGGCTTGCCGAATGGCTGGGGCAGGGCAATGAGCAGGAGCAGGCGGCGTGACGGTAATCGCTGATATCAGAAATGAGGGTAGCGTAAGCGATGGGTTTGATGTCGAACGCGTGCGCGCCGATTTTCCTATCCTTGGCGAGATGGTCTACGACAAGCCGTTGGTCTATCTCGACAGCGCAGCCAGCGCGCAAAAACCGCGCCAGGTGATCGACGCTATTACGCGGACCTATGAAAAGGAATACGCCAACGTTCATCGCGGGGTTCATTACATGAGCCAGCGGGCGACGGATTCGATGGAAGCTGCCCGCGAAAAAATTCGCGCGTTTATCAATGCGGCCGATGCACGGGAGATCATTTTTGTGCGTGGTGCCACCGAGGGCATCAATTTGGTGGCGGCGTCCTGGGGACGGCAGAATTTGAGCGCCGGCGACGAGATCATCGTTTCCGAGATCGAGCATCATTCCAACATCGTTCCCTGGCAGCTGATCGGTGAGCAAACAGGCGCAACGCTCAAGGTCGTGCCGGTCGATGATTCCGGTTCCCTGATGATGGAGATTTACGAGAAGCTGTTTTCCACGCGCACCAAGATGGTGGCGATTACCCATGTGTCCAACGCGCTCGGCACTGTGACGCCAATCGAGGAGATTATCCGCATCGCTCATGGGCACGGTGTGCCAGTGCTGGTTGATGGGTGTCAGGCTGCGCCACATATGGCGCTCGATATGCAGGCCCTGGACGCGGATTTCTACGTCTTTTCCGGCCACAAGATCTATGGTCCGAGTGGGATCGGCGTTCTGTATGGCAAGGCGGAACTTTTGGAAGCGATGCCTCCCTATCAGGGCGGTGGGGAGATGATCGATACCGTCACGTTTGAAAAATCGACCTACGCTGATTTGCCCTTCAAGTTCGAGGCGGGAACGCCGCATATCGCGGGCGCCATCGCGCTGGGCGCAGCGGTGGATTACCTCAACGCGCTTGGCTTTGAGGCGATTGCTGCCCATGAATATGCGCTGCTCGAATACGCGACCGAGCAGCTAGGCGCGATCAATTCCATCCGCTTTATCGGCACGGCGCCGGAGAAAGCAGGTATTATCTCCTTCCTGCTGGGCGATGTGCATCCGCACGATGTCGGCACGATCCTTGATCGCGAAGGCGTCGCGGTTCGCACAGGGCATCATTGCGCACAGCCGGTGATGGATCGGTTCGACATTGCGGCCACCGTTCGCGCTTCCTTCGGGCTCTATAATTCACGGGAAGATATCGACGCGCTGGTACGGTCGATTGGCCGGGTGCAGGAGATTTTTGGCGCATGAGCACCGGTCTCACCGATCTCTATCAAGAGGTAATCCTCGACCACAGCCGTCATCCCCGGAATTTCGGCCCGGCGGAAGAGGCCAGCCGGAGCGCACGCGGCAACAACCCGCTCTGCGGCGATCGGGTCACCGTCCATCTGAAAATCGACGATGATGATGTGATTGAGGACGCCCGGTTCGAGGCGCGTGGCTGCGCCATTTCGCTTGCCTCCGCCTCGATGATGACCGAGATGATCAAGGGTAAATCGGAGACCGAGGCCCGCGAGCTGTTTGACCGCTTTCAGGCCCTGGTGACGGGTGAGACAGTGGAAGATGAATCCGGGCTTGAGTCGCTCTCCGCGCTCTCCGGTGTGAAGGACTTCCCGACCCGGATCAAGTGCGCGACGCTGGCCTGGCATGCCATGGCGGCGGCGCTCGATGGAACTCAAGACAACGTAAAAACAGAGTAGCGGAAACAGGCGTAAATCATGTTCTGGAAAAAACGCGAAAACAGATCGCCCGAACTGGATGGTGGGCAACAGGTGGATTCACAGGTGGACTCACAGGTGGACTCAGTGATTGAGGAAACAAAACCCGAGATGGTTGCCCCGGAAATGAATGACGTGGATGTAGCTCCGCCGGAACCGGCAAATGAGGTCTCTATCGTCCCCGGTGCAAATATTGGCCTCGCCCAGCTCGAAGGCCGTGTGATCGAGGCGATCTCCACGATCTTCGACCCGGAGATCCCGGTTAACATTTATGAATTGGGCCTCATATACGATATCCATGTCGATGGAATGTCGGACGTCAAAATCGACATGACCCTAACCTCGCCAGCATGCCCGGTCGCGGAATCATTGCCGGGCGATGTGCAGCGGGTTGTTGAGGGCGTTGAGGGCGTACGGTCGGTTAATGTAGAGCTGGTCTGGGAGCCGCAATGGTCTCCGGATCGGATGAGCGAGGCGGCGCGCCTTGAGCTTGGATTTATGTAGGAGCCAATGATGGCGACGCGGACAGAAAGCAGAGAACGCCCCCCGGCGCTTGCCGTGACCGAAGCGGCGGCGGCACAGCTCAAGAAACTTGTAGCGATGCACGATCCCGATGCGGTTGGCATCCGTCTGGGCGTGCGGGAAGGCGGCTGTAACGGCAAGAGCTATACGATGGATTTCGCAAAAGAGCTCGATCCGATGGATGAAGCGATGGAAATCGACGGGATCAAATTATTGATCGATCCGATGTCGGTAATCTATCTGGTAGGCACCGAGATGGATTACGTGCAGGAGAAGCTGGGCTCCAACTTTGTCTTTCGCAACCCGAACGAGACCGGTCGTTGCGGATGCGGTGAATCATTCAGCGTCTAACGAAAGAAAATCATCCCAATGCCGAAAGTATTTGCGATCGACGGCATTGTCCCAGTCGTCGATCCCTCTGCCTTTGTCCACCCCATGGCGAGCCTGATCGGCGATGTCGTAATCGGCGCCAATTGCTATGTCGGCCCCGGCGCCTCGCTCAGGGGCGATATGGGGCAGATCGTTCTGAAGCCGATGGCCAATATGCAGGATGGGTGTATCGCGCATACCTATGCAGGCGGCGATGTAATCCTCGAAGAAGAATCCAGCGTTGGACATGGTGGCGTCCTGCATGGGTGCCGCCTCGGACGGGGCGCGCTCGTCGGTATGAATGCGGTGGTGATGGATGATGTAACGGTCGGCGAATATTCAATTATCGCTGCGCTGGCATTTGTCCGCTCCGGTTTTGTCGTGCCGCCACGCACCATCGTCGCCGGCATTCCGGCAAGAATTATGCGCACGTTGACGGATGAGGAAGTTCAGTGGAAGCGGGATGGCGATCAGGATTATCAGGAGATCATCCGCCGTTGCCACGCCAGCCTTGAGGCTGTGGAAGCGCTGACCGATGTCGCCGCAATTAACGGACCGCGTATCGATATTTCGGGCATAGGGCCGCTCTATAGGACGAGGATGTGACCCCCGGCCCTCTTCATTAATAAAGAAACGCCTCGATCGACCTTTACAGTCGATCGAGGCGTTAATGATTCAGGCCTGAAAGATAGTGCTGTAGACCTCGAGTTTATAAAGCTCAGTCACGTTTTTGCTCATAACCCGTCTCTGTTTTGCGGGGTCTAAGTCACCAATCTGGCGACCGAGGAAGGCACGCGAGTTGGGCCAGGTCATGTTCGGATGTGGATAGTCCCTAGACCACATGCAGTTCCTGTGGCCCCGGAACTTGAGCGTCTGGCAGCGACCTGATCAACCATAAAGGTGGCATCGCCACCGGAATCCGGCGAAAAAATCAGGAAAACGCCTTGAATCCAATCAGTGTAAAGGTGTCCTTGATACCTGGCAGCGTCTGGATGTTTTCGGTAACGAAGCGCCCGATATCGGCATCGTCGCCGAGATAACATTTCATCAGCAGGTCATATTCGCCGGAAATAGAGTGAACTTCCGAAATTTGCTCAACATCCAGAACCGCAGCGTCGGCAACGTCATACGCTTTTCCGAGTTCGCATTTCGTGAAGACGAAGATTGTCTGCATGTCCTGTGCCGCCTGAAAGGATCTACTTTTTACCGGGGGAGCGTAGCATGAAAGCCGGCATGTGATCGCCCATTCCGACGACGCTGCCGTCTTTTTCCCTTGGCTTTGTCTCGTTACGCTGGGGGCGGGCGGGTGACCGGCTTCTAGCCGGCCGGGGTTGTTCTGGCTGTTTTTGAACAGGGACCGCTTGTTCTACAGGCGCTGCAACTTCAGCAGGGGATACTAATTCGACAGGGGTGGCTTGTTCGACGGGGGCCGCTTGTTCGACAGGGGCCGCTTGTTCGACAGGGGTGGCTTGTTCGACAGGGGCCGTTTGTTCGACAGGGGCCGCTTCAGTCCTTTTCGGTTTCGGTACGGATTTTTTCCTGGCGGGAGATTTATCCGCTCCCCGAGCTTCAGAGGGGCGTCGTCCACGGCCCCGTCCGGCGCGGCGGTCATCCGATTCTTCCAAAGTGGCTTCTTGAAC
>JBLHKG010000171.1:0-5469 GCA_047619835.1 Alphaproteobacteria bacterium | reverse complement strand
GGGCTCGACGCCTTGCCGATTCCGATTTCTACGCCGGGTTATGATTCCGCGCCCTATTTCACGGCGACCGGCTGTATTTCGCGCGATCCCGAAACCGGCACGCAGAATATCGGCACCTATCGGGCGGGGCTCAAATCATCTACCCGTCTTGCAGTCCGCATGTCGGCGCGCGCCGGCGGGGCGGAGGGCTATGTTCACTGGACTAAATACCGCGCGCGCGGCGAAAAAATGCCGATGGCGATCATTCTCGGTTGCCCGCCCTCGGTCGCCTATTGCGCGCCGCAGAAGCTCCGCATCGGGGTCGAGGAAATTGGGGTGGCCGGCGGCATTGTCGGTGCGCCGATCAATCAGGTGCGCTGCAAGACGGTCGACCTGATGGTCCCTGCCGAGGCCGAAATCGTCATCGAAGGCTATATCGATCCCGAATATCTCGAACCAGAAGCGCCGTTCGGTGAAAGCCACGGCCATATCGCGCTGGAGGATTACAACAATATCATGGAGGTGACGGCGATCACCCACCGCAAGAACGCGGTTATCGCCTCGATCATCTCGCAGGTCACGCCGTCGGAATCGTCGGTCATCAAGCGGGTCGCCTATGAGCCGATCTGGTTCGACCATCTGAGCAACGCGCTCGGCATCAAGGGAATCAAGCGGGTCTCGATGCATGAGCCGCTGACCAATATCCGCCGCGTGGTGTTTCTGGTGTTTGAACGAGGGGTGCCGACCACTGAGATCTGGCGCGGGCTGTATGGCGCGGCGCAGCTCAACGCCTCGGTCGGAAAATATGTGATCGCGGTCAATGACGACATTGATCCGGACAATGGCGATGCGATTTTCTGGGCGCTGGCCTACCGGTCGAACCCTGCGCTCGATGTCCAGATTTTGCCGCATCGTGACAAGGGGCATGGCCCGAAAAGCGATACGCGCGGTGGGCGGGAAGAGGCGTCGATGCTGATCGATGCGACGCTCAAAGCCGACATGCCGCCGATTGCGCTGCCGAAGAAGGAATACATGGAAGGCGCCAAGGTCCTGTGGGAAAAACTCGGCCTGCCGCCCCTCAAGCCGGAAAGCCCGTGGCACGGCTATTCGCTGGGCGACTGGTCGGAGGAATGGGACGACATGGCGAAGCGCGCCGCAGAGGGGAATTATCTGGAGAACGGACGGCGCAGCGCGCAGTACCGGCGTAACGATGTGGCCCCCAACACTTCGATCCGCGATGTGCCCGGCGGTCCGTTCGACAAAAAGTGACGCTGGAGGCCTGGTGCTATGAGTGTCAGTCGCGACGATTGGGTAGATGCCGCGTGGGACGCCCTCGGGGCACACGGCGTTGAGGGGGTGCGTGTCGAGAAGTTGGCGCGCGGCCTGAGCGTCACGAAAGGCAGCTTTTACTGGCATTTCAAGAACCGCCAGGCCTTGATCGATGCGCTGCTCGACCGCTGGTTTGGGCTGCGCGAGGAAGACCAGCCGGACTTCATCGCCAAAAATCCCGATCCGGCGGAGCGGCTGTGGAAAGTCATTGAGCGCGGCATCGTCCGCGGCACGAGGGGACAGGCGGCGGCGCTTCGGCTGTGGGCGCAGCGCCATAAGGAAGTTGCCGAACGAATCTCCCGCGCCGACAATTACCGGCGTCACTTCTTTATCGAACAGTTCCGCGCCATGGGGTTTGACGACAGCACCGCCGAAATGCGCGCCGATCTCTATATGGCGGTGATTACCGCCGAATTTCTGCATACCGGAAGACTAAAGGCAAGTGATCGCGTGGCGCTGGCGCGGCAGAAACACGACTCGCTGGTGAAGCTGCGTTAGCGGCATTTACAGCCAAAACCATACGGTACCGTATTGACTCCCAACGGAGCCAAAAATATCGTGCACGCCATCACGAAAAGCGCGCAAATCCGCTGCGCGCAACTCAACAGGGGCACATAAAATGACAAAAAGCGTCCGGGAACAGACAGCCGCCGATCGAGGCTATGTCGATCTGCACGAGCATATTGAGGAGCTGCGCAAGGCGGGGCTGCTGTTCGAGGTTGACCGCGCGATCAACAAGGACACCGAGATGCATCCGCTGGTGCGTTGGCAATATCGCGGCGGGGTCGAGGAAGAAGACCGCAAGGCATGGCTGTTCAGCAATGTGACCGACGCCAAGGGGCGAAAATACGATATTCCGGTGCTGGTTGGTGGCCTGGCGGCCAATAGCGCCGTCTACAAGCTCGGCATGCGGTGCGAACTGTCGGAGATCAAGGAAACCTGGATCAAGGCGCTCAGCAACCCGATAGACCCCGTTGAGGTGCCGTTTGACGACGCGCCGTGCCACGATCTGGTCTATGAGGGCGAGGATTTGCTCAACGGGTTCGGCGTCGATCAGATTCCGGTGCCGATTTCGTCGCCCGGCTGGGATAATGCACCCTATTTCGCGGCCTCGCATTTCATCACCAAGGACCCCAATACCGGCATCCAGAACATGGGCAATTACCGCTCGATGGTGAAAGCGCCCAACCGGGTGGGGTTCAACCCGTCGATTGAGCTGCGCACCGGCGGCTATATGCATTGGGAAGAGTGGAAAAAGCGCGGCGAGCCGATGCCCTGCGCCATCGTTATCGGCGCGCCGCCGATTGTTTCCTTCACCGCCGTGCAGAAGGTGCCGGAGAAATACGACGAGTTCCAGATTTCCGGCGGGCTGTGCGGCAGGCCGCTCAACGTGGTGAAGGCTAAAACCGTCGATATTCTGGTCCCGGCCGAGGCGGAAATCGTCATCGAGGGGTTTATCTCGACCGATCTGCTGGAGCCCGAAGCGCCGTTCGGTGAAAGCCACGGCCATGTCAATCTGCAGGAATATAACGGTTACATGGATGTCACCGCGGTGACGCGCCGCAAGGATGCGGTGATGGTGTCGTGGATCAGCCAGGTAACGCCGTCCGAATCCTCCGCCATCAAGCGCCCGGCCTACGAGGCCGCCCAGATCGAGCATCTGCGCGACCATCTCGGCATCAAGGGGATCAAGCATGTCGCCACCCACGAGCCGCTGACCAGCCTGCACAAGCTGATTATCGCCGTGGTCGACCGTGATATGCCGCGCACCGAGATCTGGCGGGCGCTCTATGGCATCGCCAGCCTGCGCCGTGCTGAGGGCAAGTGGGTGATCGCCGTCAATGAGGATATTGATCCGGATGACACCAACGCGGTGTTCTGGGCGATGTCCTATCGCTGCAAGCCGCATCGCGATGTCGAGATTCTCAAGAACAAGGACGAAGGCCACGGCCCGCGTTCCTTGCAGGATTCGAACGACAGCGCCGTGCTGATCGATGCGACGCTCAAGGAAACCTATCCGCCGGTATCCTTGCCCAAGCGCGAATATATGGAGGGCGCCGCCGAGATCTGGTACGAGCTCGGCCTGCCCAAACTCAAGCCGCAGCGCCCGTGGTACGGCTATGACATGGGCGAGTGGAACGAAGACCTCGAGACCATGGCGCAGCGCGCCGTGAAGGGCGATTACTGGCAGACCGGCGAGATCATCGCCCAGAAGCGCCGCGGCGATCTCAAGATGAACACAGAGGTCCGTACGCTGGGCGAGGGCACGCCGGGGGCGGGCGACCACAAGGCGGACGGCGATCTCAGCTGGGACGGCCTGTCGGAGGCAGCACAGCCTCTCAAGGCATCCCCCAAGGAGTAGGGCCAGGAGTAGGGCCAAAGGAGTAGGGGGGCAAAGACCGCCTCCTCTCCCTGTCCCTCTCCTCAGGGAGGAGAGGGGACGCAGACCAATAACCAGCTTCTCAAACCCTCTCCGCCCCGGGGGAGAGGGTGGCCGCGCCCGCGGCCGGGTGAGGTGGGCTGTTGCCGCCGCACCTTGGTTCTCCGTATTGCTCCCTGTACACTCCCGCAAAATGACCAATCAGGAGAAAACAATGGCACGGTTCGACGGAAGAGTGGCGCTGGTGACCGGAGCGGCGCAGGGCATTGGCGCGGCGTTTGCCAAGGGGCTGGCGGCGGAGGGCGCAAAGGTGGCGATCTCCGATCTCGATTCCGGCCAGACCATCGTCGATATCATCAAGCAGGCGGGTGGCGAGGCGCTCGATGTGCCCGCCGACGTTGCCAACGAGGCTTCGATCACCGCCGCGGTGCAGAAAACCGTCGAGCAATTCGGCCGGCTCGATATTCTGGTCAATAACGCCGCCATCTTCACCATGGTCGAGCGCAAGAATTTCGATGATATCCCGCAGGATGAATGGGACCGGGTGATGGCGGTCAATGTGCGCGGCGTGTGGCTCGCCGCCAAGGCCGCGGTGCAGGAGATGCGCAAGAATAATTACGGCAAGATCATCAATATCTCGTCGGGCCGGGCGTTCAAGGGCTCGACCCATTTCCTGCATTACGACGCCTCGAAAGCGGCGGTGCTCGGCATCACCAAATCGCTGGCGCGCGAGCTCGGCGACGACAATATCTGCGTCAACGCGCTGGCGCCGGGATCGACCGCCAGCGAGAACGTGGTGAAGCGCGCCACCGACCTCGGCTCATCGATGGACGGCACGGTCAGAAGCCGGGCGCTCAAGCGGGTGGAAACCCCGGAAGATCTGGTCGGCGCCTGCCTGTTTCTCGCCTCGGCGGAGAGCGATTTCATGACCGGCCAGAGCCTGATCGTCGATGGCGGCTCGGCCATGCATTAGGGCCGCCAGACCGGGGGGCGGACAGGAAGAAGATTATGCGCGCATTAGGCTTGATTTCCGCGCCCGTCCGCATTACCAACAGGGCCGCTTATCACGGCCCTCACGACCCCATCGTCTAGAGGCCTAGGACACCGGCCTTTCACGCCGGCAACACGGGTTCGAATCCCGTTGGGGTCGCCAGCACTTCATTCAATCGCAGCAACCCGGGAACTGTCATGGTTCCAATAGGTTGCGCCTCATTGTTGGTACAAAGCGGTCGTACAAAGCATGGCTGCGATAACCCATTTAAAATGCGATCCCAAGTCCGGCACATATTACTTTCGACGCGGTGTTCCCACTGAGATCCGGGAGGAGGTGGGCAAGCCCGAGTGGAAGGAGTCCCTCGGCACCAAGGATGTTGGCGAGGCGAAGCGATTGGCCTCCGGGTAGAGGCCTATGCGGGTGCCGTAGATGTCGAGGGTGTCACCGTCGATGAACCGAGGCGGTTCCTGTGATGATTTGAGCGTGGACAGGGGGGGGGAATGTAGCCAGCAAGCAGGAGGAGGTGTGGCCTGATCGTCCTCACTTCTTCATGGTCTTCTTCTTCCGAGCCTCGAACTTGGTGACCCACTCGCGGGCCATGCGTTTTGCCTCGGCGATCTGGGCTGGGGTCATACGCCCGGCGACGATGTCCCGGTTCGTTCCAGCGCCTTTATGTCCTTTTGATGCCGCGATGTTCCACCACATATGCGCCCGCACATCGTCCTGCACGACGCCCTGGCCCTTGGTGTAGCTGTTAGCGAGTTTGGACTGGGCCGAGGCGTTCCCC
>JBLHKG010000170.1:0-5473 GCA_047619835.1 Alphaproteobacteria bacterium | reverse complement strand
TGCCAGGCGCCGGCGCAACGATGCGAACCGTGGTCAATGTTCGGGCGGGTGGACGAACGCCTGTGTCCGGCGCGCTGCACGCCGTGATCCTGCTGGCGCTCGTGCTGGGGCTCGGCCCGATTGCCGAAAAGATACCGCATGCCGCCCTCGCCGGAATTCTGATGAAGGTCGGCTGGGACATCATCGATTGGGGCTATCTGAAACGTATCCGGCGCGCGCCCCGCGACAAGCTCCTCGTCATGCTGGTCACACTCGGCCTCACCGTATTTGTCGATCTGATCACCGCCGTCGCCGCCGGACTGATCCTGGCAGGGTTCGTCACCTCACGCTGGATGGAACTGGAAGAGCTCAAGGGCATCACCGCCGTTGCGCTCACACAGGACGAAGGCGAATTAAGCGTCGCCGAACGCGAAGCCATGCAGGATATGAATGGCCAGATCGGAATCATTGCGCTTCGCGGGCATTTCTCATACGCGTCCGCCCGCGAACTGGTGCAACGGATCGGTGCCGAGGCCGCTGGACACGAGGTGATTGTGCTGGATTTTACCGATGCCGCACATGTCGATACAAGTGCCGCGCTGGCCATTGAGGAGCTGATCGAAACCACGGCCAGCGAGACCCGGGGATGTTTCGTTGCAGGGTTATCGGGACCGGCCGAATCGACGCTGAGGGCGCTCGGCGTCTTCGATAAAATCCCGGCGCAACGCATTGTTCAGACCCGGCTGGAGGCCATCAGGCAGGCGGCAAATCTGATCAGAGCCTAAAGCTCGCCATGTTCCTCCGCCCGGGCGCGCATCAAAGCCCGGTTATAGGCGAGCATCACCTCGACCTCGTGAACCACCCCGATCATTTTCATTGATTCGAGGCTCTCCACCACGGCGATATGCTCCTCGTGCACATCCTCCATCAGCTTGATCGCCACATCGAGATCGGTGTCGGGTGTCAGCACGTGCGGATGGGTTCGCGCGACATCCGCCGCATTGACCACATCATCGAGCGAGGTATCGAAAGCCGACCCTGACAGGTCACCCAATGTCACCGTCCCGTGGAGCACCCCGTCACCGGTCACGACAAAAAGCTGCGCGTGGGGGGCAATTTGAAGTTTTTGACGCAGCGCCGGCATCGCCGTTGCCGGTGAAACGGCGGTAAACATGGCGGTCATGACGTCACCGACATGGGTCTGGGCCAGCAGCCCTTCCTCTCGCCCACGCCGCAAATTCAGCCCCCGCCGGTCAAGCTGCTTCGAGAAGTACGAGCCGCCGAAAACCTGCTGGGTAATCACCGACGAAATCACCACCGCGACCATGACGGCAACGGTAACGGCATAGTCCCCGGTCAGTTCAAACATGATCAGAATGGTCGATATCGGCGCGCCCAGTACAGCGCCCGCCACAGCCCCCATGCCGACCAGCGTATAGGCGCTATGGCCGGAGGCAAGCTCGGGAAAGGGCACGGCGGCTATGAGCCCGAACGCGCCGCCAACCATGGCGCCGAGAAAAAGCGACGGGCTGAACACCCCTCCGCCAAAGCCGGTACCGAGCGACAGCGCGACAGCCACCATTTTGGCCGCCAGCAGAGCGATCAGCATTGGGAGAAGAAGCTGTTCCTTGAGCGCCGCATCGGTTGTGCCATAGCCGACGCCCAGAACCTGCGGAAAGACGAGTGCGATAATGCCGATCAGCAGCCCCCCGACCATGGGATGCGCCCAGCTCGGCAGCGGCGTCTTGCCGGCAACCTCCTGCGTATAGCCGATAGATTTCATTAGAATGATGGCGACACCCGCGCAGACCACGCCGAGCAGGGCAAAGGCGGGAAACTCCAGGGGAGAAATAATATGATCGCCCGGAACGATAAAAGCAGGAAAATTCCCGAACTGCGTTCGCGATATGATGGTGCCCGTCACCGAGGCGAGAACGATCGGGGCAAAGGCGGTCAGCGCGTAATGGCCGATAATGACCTCTAGCGCAAAAAATGTGCCGGCAATTGGCGCATTGAACGAGGACGCTATCGCCGCAGCAACGCCACAGCCCAGCAGATTGATGGTCAGTGACCGGCTGAGACCGAGTTTGCGGGATATCCATGAACAGAGCGATGCGCCGAGATGCACCACCGGCCCCTCGCGGCCAACCGAGCCGCCCACCCCGATAGAGGTGGCGCTCACCAGCGCCGAGCAAAGCCCGGCGCGCATTCCCATCCGACCTGACCGCACGGCCACCGCTTCCATCACATCGGCCACCGCATGAGGACGACGGCCAGGCATGAAGAAATGTACAAACAGCCCGATCAGCAATCCGCCCGCCGTCGGCACGAGCAGGATTCTCCAGGCCGGAAGGCTCTGCGCATGAGCGACGAGCGTATCGGACCAGGCGCCGAAACCAACACCTTGAATGAACAGATAGAGATAGCGAAAGGCAATTGCGCCAAAGGCCGCAACCGCGCCCATGATAACGGCCAACACCAGCAGCGCGAGTTGTTCGTTGCGCAGGATACCGCGCAGAGCGCCTTTAACGCGCTGGCGAAGAGGGGGTGCCGGTTCGGGCTCGGACGCCGTTTCGTTCACCACTCAGACTTTCGGACCGTCGGTTATTTTTATTGTACGTCATAGGTTTAGTCCGACCCACCGCAATCGAAAAGAGCTAATTACTTAAGGCGGGGAATGCGGATCGTCCTGCCGAGCTTTTCCGCTGGCGGTAGACGCCCATGCGCCTCCAGCATTTCAGCCAGCGGCGCTAGCCTGTCATCGCTCATTGGCGTAACCCGCCGAACCGACAAATCGATATGCAGCGACAGGAACTCACAGGTCGCCGCACGGTATCCGTCCGCGGCGTGAAACATCTCGTGATAGTGATGGATGCGTTTCTCATCGAACCCGATCAGTCGCGACCGGCAGATCAGCTCATCCCCTTCCAGAACCTCTTGATCGTAGGTGATGTGATGTTCGACCGTGAAGGTGCTGAACGTCGTGCTGTCGCGATAATCGCGTCCCATCCCGGCAAAAGTAAAAAACGCATCGACCCCGTGATCAAACACCAGCGTGTAATAGGCAACATTCATATGCCCGTTATAATCGGTCCATTCAGGCAGAACGGTTTCGCGCCAGAGTTCGAGCGGTGCTGGAATCGTCATATTGAGCCCTCCTTTATGACGTCATCGCCGCGCGCGCCCGCGCCATGATGTCGAGCACCTTGAACGGGTCCTCGATGCGGGGAAAGGTCGGCACGCCGCGCGGCTCGAGAAACGCCTTGGCTTTGGCATTGCTGTTCTCATCGCCTGAAAACGAAATATAGATCGGCTTTTCGGGATATTCATCCGCCAGATCGACGATGAAATCGAGCTTCATGGGACCGAGCTCATCGGCAAGGATGAGGATCGCCACCAGCGAATCGACCCGGGGGTCCTTGATAAGGGCCGCCATCGCCTCGCGCCACGCGAATTCCATACCGTGAACAGTCGCCGACGGAAATATATCGACCGGGTTGGTGATGTTGATAAAGGGCGGGCTGATCTCTTTAAGCCGGCTAAGCGTCGCCGGGGCAATTTTGGGAAATTTCAGAATTGTGCGGGTCTTGCAGATATCGGAGGCATGAACGATGAACGCGCCCGAAGGGGAGACAAAACCAACCCGCGGTCCTTTGGGCACCGGCATCATCGCCGCCGCTTTCGCGACCGTAAATAATTGCGTGAATTCCTCGATCCGGACGATCCCGGCCTGGGCCAGCGCCCCATCGAGCACCCGGTCGTCGGCGCCGAGCGAGGCGGTGTGCGACATTGCCGCCCTTGCCCCATCCGCCGTTGCGCCGCCCTTCAGCATGATGATCGGCTTCTTCCGCGTGATCCGGCGGGCGGTTTTCAGGAAAGCCGCCGGGCGATGCAGACTTTCGAGATAAATAAAGATCGCGCCGGTTTTCTCATCGTCGGCGAGATATTCCAGCACATCGGCTTCATCGATATCGACCGCATTGCCGAGCCCGATACAGCGCGCGACGCCATAATGCTCGCCGGTCATGATCGAGCGCATCATCGCGCCGGTGAAATTTCCGGTTTGTGCGATATAGGAAATCGGGCCTTTTGGAATGTCGCCCAGCGGGAAAAAGCTTGAGGTGAAGTTCGCCGGCGTCGAAATATGACCGGCGGTATTGGGGCCAAGCACCCGGACGCCGGTGGATTTGATGACCGCGCGGAGTTCCGCCTGCAGATCCTCGCCCGCATGGTCGACTTCGGCGAACCCACCGGCGGCGAGCACCACCGACGACATACCTTTTGCTGCACAATCGGCCACCGCCTGCGGCGTCGCAGCAGCCGGCAGCATGACAATTCCCATATCGACGCCGTCCGGCAGTGCGGCGATCGATTCATAGGTTTGACGTCCACAGATCTCGCCACCGCGCGGATTGACCGGATGGATAGCCCCCGCATAGCCATTGGCGATCATGTTTTCGATGACCGTCCGACCGGGTCGGCCCTGGGTCGCCGAGGCGCCGATTACCGCGACGCTTTTTGGATCGAAAAAAGACTTCAGGTTCTTCATTGAGGGGTACCGATCTACTCGTCCATCGTACTGGCGGCGAACACCTCATCGAGCGTCACCAGGCGCTGGGTAAGACCCTGCTCGAAGGAATATTGTGCGGCGGTCTCGAGCGTATGACGGTTGGCAACGACGCCATGCTCCACGATCCGGGTCTGCATCGCCGCAGCGGCTTCCTGCGAGATCAATCCCGCCCGCCGGTGATAATCGACATGATCTATCCGCTGTTTTTCCGCGACATCGTTGGATGCCCGGAATGCCTTCAGCAGGTTGAGCACGAGCCACGGGTGCCGCTCGGCCAGTTCGCGCTTGATCGCCATGCCATGATTGATCGGGTAGATCCCGGTCTTGGCGAAATAGCGCGCGCCTTCAGCGATGGGATCGGGAAACAGCATTTTGACATCGGGATGGTTGGCGAGATCGATTTTCGAGCGATCGACCAGATTGTTATCCACCACGTAATGCAGGGCGGCTTCCAGCTCGCCCGAGACCATCATTGAGCCGATGCTCTTTTCCGCCGGAATCTGGTTGATGGTGACGCCCGGCGGCGGTTTGAATCCGGTCGCGCCGCCATGGCTGTGGTCGGGTGTGCGCTCCATCCAGAATTCGATCTCGGTCGGCGACACGCCGAACTCATGCTGCAGGATGCCGCGATTCCACAGCGCCGCAGTCTGCTGATATTCGGGGACCCCGACGCGCCGACCTTTGAGGTCCGCCGGCGTCTCAATGCCGGAATCGCGGCGTACCATGATACCGGTATGGAAGAACCGACGGGTGGTGAAGATCGGTATCCCGACCCAGCGGTCATCACCCTGCGAAATGGCGATGATAACCGACGAAAACGACATCTCGGAGACGTCGAAATCGGCAAAGCGCAGCTGCCGCCAGAACAATTCCGACGGATGTACGATGGAGGGGATCAGATCGATCCCCTCTGCCTTGACCTGA
>JBLHKG010000169.1:0-5478 GCA_047619835.1 Alphaproteobacteria bacterium | reverse complement strand
TGCCGGATGATCGAACGGCAGATGCCCTCCATGGGCTCAACCGGGCAACGGGTTGGCAGGACTTCCGAGAGGCACTGCGAAACTGGCATTCGCCGCATGTGAATATTGCCATGGCCAACCGCGCCGGCAACATCGGCATGATCTCCCCCGCCCGTATCCCGGTCCGGCGATGGGGCTATGGCGACGTACCGGCACCGGGCGCCGGTGAGCTGTATGACTGGACCGGGTTCATTCCGTTTGAACAGCTGCCTCAGAGCCTCAATCCAGCTAAGGGCGTCATCGTAAATGCCAATAACCCAACCGTCCGAACGGTCGACTACCGCTACTGGCTGGGTCTCAACCACTCTCCCGGCTACCGAGCGACGCGAATTGAAGAAATTCTTTCTTCCCGTCGTCGTCACGATGCCGATGCGATGACCCGGCTACAGATGGATTCAACGTCCCTGATGGTGCGCGATTTGCTGCCTTTGATGACAAAAATTCACCCGACGTCAAAATTAGGCCGCCAGGCATTGGCTTTGTTGAAAGACTGGGACGGAAACATGGACCGGGGAAAACCCCAGCCGCTGGTTTTCATGGCGTGGATCTCGGCCCTCAAAGGCGCGATATTCGCCGACGAACTGGGTGAATTGTTTTCATCATTTTCCGGGTTTCGGACACAACCGATCAAACGGGCCCTGACGAAAGATCACATTTGGTGCAACAACCGCGCGACCAAAGCGACTGAAACCTGTGAAACGATCCTGATCCGTGCACTGGAAACCGCAATTAGCGAGCTGGCAAAAAAATACGAACGAGAACCTAAAGACTGGCGCTGGGGCGATGCCCATGAGGCGCGTTTCGATCATCCGGTTCTGGGACGCATCCCGATCATCGGCACCCTGTTCAATGTCAGAATCCCTGTCGATGGCGGCAGCTATACGATCAATCGCGGGCATATGAGCCCCGACAATCCAAAGTCGCCGTTTGCCAGTGTGCATGGCGCTGGGCTGCGCGCGGTCTACGATCTTTCCGACATGTCGAAATCGCGTTTTGCGATTGCCCCCGGCCAGTCCGGTAATCCGCTATCCTCACATTACGACGATATGGCTGAAATTTGGCGCGATGGCGGATTTGTCACGCCCGGAACGAGGACTCCTGCCACACAACTGACGCTTAATCCTGCCCCTGGCGCAAAAGCAAACTGAAAGAGAACTGGTTCCGCTCAGACTTCGCCGATTCCGGCGTACCCGCCTCGATAATAGAGGAGAGGCTTCGGCGCCTCTTCGGCGCTGGCCATGCGCATGACCTCACCGATCACGATTACATGATCGCCACCTTCGTAAATAGAGCGAATGTCGCATTCAAAATTGGCAACGCACCCCGGGAAAATAGGGCACCCCCGATCCCCGCCATCGAACGCCACACCGTTCCACTTCTCTGATCCGCTTGTCGCAAACCGTTGCGAAAGATCTCCCTGCTCTGCCGAGAGAATATTGACGGCAAAACTACGATCCTCATGAAACGCATCGAAACTCACCACCCTGCGGTCGAGACAAAACAGGACCAAGGGTGGATCAAGAGAAACCGACGAAAAGGAATTAGCCGTAAACCCGACAGGAGCGCCGTCCTCGTCAGTCGTCGTGATGATCGTAATGCCGGTTGCAAAGCAACCAACGGTATTGCGGAACTCTCTGGGATCAATGGTCATGTTCGCTGGCCCGATGGATCATACTGTTACTCAAGAGTTGGATTTTCGCCGTTCAGCGATGCGCTGTCAAAGGAGTCTGCAGAAAACAGGCCTCCGGGCTCTAATTCAGCCCTTCAGAGCACCCGTAAAATAGACACCACGCCCGCTGGCGACCAGCTTGCCATCACTGTCGAAAACTTCAGCTTCCGCCGTGGCAAGAGTACCGCCGGCGCGAACGATCCGCCCAACGGCCTTGAGATCACCGGGCATCGCCGCCCGGTGGTAATCGACCCGCAAATCAACCGTCGGCGCCGGTGCACCGAATTTTGCGGCAATCATAAAATCGGCCGCGACATCGACCAGGGCCCCAAGAATTCCCCCATGAGTTACCCGCGCCTTGGGATTTGAGATCATCTCATCGCGCCATTTCATCGTAATTTCGATGCTGTCCTCATCCAGCCCGACGATTTCGAGGCCCATCCATTCATTGAAGTGGTTGGCGACCAGCCGCTCCTGCAATTCCGCCACCGTCTTGACATTTTCCGACAATTTTATGCTCCTTTATTGGGTCGGTTAAATTGTCTCCTGGTGGACGATCGGTCAAGGGTTTCAAATTAAAGTCCTAAGACTCGCGATTAATTTGTCTAACCTATTGGAATTGAACAAAAATTATCAAAATCGATTTAACCCGATCTTAACTCTGTCGCGACATGCTGTGGGCGAAGGAAATCTGGGGTTTTCGGGGTTTTTCATGTTTGTAATCATTGGCATCGTGGTGGTCTGCGTCAGCGTCCTCGGTGGCTATGTTGCCATAGGTGGCAACCTCGGTGTCCTGTGGCAACCCTTCGAAGCGGTCATCATTGTCGGCGCGGCAATCGGCGCATTCATCATCGGCAATCCGAAATCGGTCATCGGACGCACGGCGAAAGCATTCGGCCATGCCATGAAGGGCCCGAAATACACCAAAGACGACTATCTTGAGCTTCTCTCGATGATGTACTCGATCTTCAAACTTTCCAAAACCAAAGGCATGCTGGCGCTCGAAGAACACATCGAAAACCCGGATGACAGTGACATTCTTGCGCAGTTTCCGACCTTTCATGGCGATCACCACATGGTCACGTTTCTTTGCGATTATCTGCGCATGATCAGCATGGGAACGGAAAATCCCCATGAAATTGAAGCGCTGATGGATGAAGAGCTGGAAACGCACCATCATGAGACGCACCAGGTCGTTGGCGCCGTGCAGGCCATGGCTGATGCTTTGCCAGCCCTCGGCATTGTCGCGGCGGTGCTCGGCGTGATCAAGACCATGGGCTCCATTACCGAGCCACCTGAAGTCCTTGGGAAGCTGATCGGCGGCGCCCTTGTCGGAACCTTCCTCGGCGTGTTTGTCGCATACGGATTTGTCGGCCCCCTGGCTGGCATTCTCACCGCGACTTACGATGCCGACGAAAAATATTTCCAATGTATGAAGGCGGGAATTCTCGCCTATCTCGCCGGGCATGCCCCGGCGGTGTGCGTTGAATTTGCCCGCAAGGCACTGATGAGCGACGTACGCCCCTCATTCTACGAAGTAGAAGAGGCCGTCAACACGCTGCCGGCTGCCGGCTAAACAGTTTCCTACAAAACAGGCTGATCCAGTGGCAAATGCCGAAGCCGTAATCATCATCAAAAAGATCAAGAAGGTTGTGCCTGCTCATCATGGCGGCGCCTGGAAGGTCGCCTATGCCGATTTTGTGACCGCCATGATGGCATTCTTTCTGCTGCTGTGGCTGCTGAACGCCACCACTGACGAGCAGAAGCGCGGAATCTCCGACTATTTCGCTCCAGTCGCGGTGTCTGCCTCAACCGGCGGCGCCGGTGGCCTGCTCGGCGGTCGATCAATTTCTTCGCCTGGCGCATCCATATCGCGCACTTCCGTGCCCAGTGTCTCACTCAAGATTGAACCGTCAACCGGCGCGAGCGTCGGAGACGCAGAGGAAGAAGGCGGCGCTGACACGGAGGCGGAAAAAGCTCTAAAGGAACAGCAGGAGCGAGAGGCCAAACTGGAAAAGAAGCAATTCGACAAGGTAGAGCAACAAATTCGGGAGACCATTCAGCAAACGCCTGATCTCAAAAAACTCGAAAAACATCTACTGATCGATCACACTCCCGAAGGTATGCGCATTCAGGTAATCGATCAGGAAGGGCGGCCCATGTTTGCCTCTGGAGGCGCCACACCGCTTGCCAGAACAAAACGACTGCTATCGATGATTGCTTCCGCTATCAATCCGCTGCCCAACAAGATCAGGATTTCCGGCCACACAGATTCGGAGCCCTTCAAGCGGAAAGACGGCTACGGCAATTGGGAATTGTCCAGCGACCGGGCGCAGGCCACCCGGCGAACTCTCGTCAACAGCGCTCTGGCGCCAGAACGGATTGAATCCGTTGCTGGCCGAGCGGCGCAAGATCCACTGCTTCCCGAAAACACAACATCTCAGCGCAATCGGCGGGTCAACATCCTCCTGTTGAAAAAGCAGCCCCCGATCCGACTACGCCCCATCGTTCGCACCCGCCTGCCAGGGGGCAAGAAGCCTGCCGGCCGATCAGGGGCATCGACACAATCTCCTCCCCCGAAAGATTGGACAGGCCCTCGGCTCCGCTGAACTGGACAAATCTAAAGTTACGCTCGGCTATCACACCCATTGCACCTCAAAGCGGTTCCGCTTGCACCCTGTCCAAACCGTATTAAGTTAGGGTCTTCGCGTAATAAGGCACCGATAGCGGACAATGAACCGGCCAATAGAACAACAGGCGCACCGACTCTTCATGGGCACAAGGGCGCTCCCGTGCCCCTATTTACCTGGCAAGATCGAACGCAAGGTCGTGACGGATCTATCTGTGCCCAAGGCGATGGAGCTCTATGAACGCCTATCGCGCGGCGGATTTCGCCGCAGCCACAGTCTCGCCTACCGGCCGGCCTGCCCCGGCTGTTCCGCCTGTGTCCCGGTCCGCATCCGAACCGGCGATTTTGTCTGGAGCCGGACCTTCCGCCGGCTAATGAAGCGCAATGCCGATCTGACCGTCACCGACATGGCCGCTCATGCGACGATGGAACAGTTTCGGCTATTCACACGGTATCAACGGTCGCGCCATACCGGCGGCGAAATGTCGACGATGGGATTTCGCGACTATCGTACGATGGTGGAAGACAGCCCGATCGATACCCGCATCATTGAATTTCGCGACAGGGAGAGCGAACTGGTCGGAGTAATGCTCGCCGACCGGCAGCTCGATGCTCTTTCCGCCGTATATTCGATGTACGACCCGGACGAGGAACGGCGCAGTCTGGGGACCTGGATGGTACTCTGGATGGTCAAGCGCGCCGCCGAACAGGAGCTTCCCTTCGTCTATTTGGGATACTGGATCGAGCAGAGCCCGAAGATGGCCTACAAAGCCCGATTTCGTCCGCTCGAAGGGTTAGGGCCTGATGGCTGGGATGTCATTGCGGTCTAAGCGAGCTTCCTTGCGCGACCGATGACGCAAGGATAATTTTTCCCAATAAATCAAACGCAATGCCACTCGTAACCCGTAGGTTTTACGTCACCTGCAGATTGAAGCGAGGTGGTAAGGGGGGAGAAAAACATGAAACGACGCGACTTCATTGCTGGGGCCACAGGCGCCGTTATCGGCGCAGGGGCAACTTATGGCGTCATGACCAACAAGAAAAAAAACGGGACCAAAAAAACGGCGATGCAGGCGCCGGCGGTTAACAAAGGACTCCTGGAATGGAGAATGGTAACAACCTGGCCAAAGAACTTTCCAGG
>JBLHKG010000168.1:0-5501 GCA_047619835.1 Alphaproteobacteria bacterium | reverse complement strand
CCCCAAAACATCGGCTTTGGCGCCACTATCGGGAAGGGCCAGAGAAATCGATAATTGCGCCGCCGCGCCGGCCCGAACTTCACCGATTGACGCTTCGAGATTGCTCTTGATGCCTTTGTAGGAGAGAGAACCACGCGCAGAGAAAGGGCCATTGAGAGAGCGCGCGGTAAGGGCCATAGACAGGTCGGTTATACGTTCCGTGCTACCGGCGACAGCATCGCGCCAGATGAGCGTGCCTTTCTCTATCAGTAGATTATCCAGTCGAATGGCACCGCTGCCGACTCCTGATCCACTCTGCCGCGCCGTATTCGCCGGCCCGCCGGCTATTGCCCCCGGGTTGCCGGATACCAGTCCGAGTTGCCAGTTCACCCGCCCGTCTTTCAGCCTCTCTAACAGGATGACCGGTTCGACCAGCCTGACCGTCTCGATATCGATTTTTCCCTTTAGCAAAGGGGCAAATCGGACACGAACATCCAGCGATTTCAGCCTCACCATATCACCAGCGCTGCCGCCTTTCAGGTTGGCGAAATGGACGCCGGCGACCGACAATCTGGGCTCGGGAAGGATCGTGAAATTCAGATCTCCGTCGATAACGAGATTACGACCCGTCGCAGCTTTGGCCTGAGCGGCAATTTCCGCTTTGTAGCTGTTCCAGTCGATGAAGCTGGGAATGACCAACGCCGCCGAAACCACGATCACCAGAACCGCAACCAGCCCGATCAATAATTTACGCATTTTAATCCGATTTGCCTTTGGCCACTGTCGTGGCAATCTACCATTCACATAATCGGAGAGAATGGCCAAAACAAGGCAAGCGGAGACGTCGAATGTTCATAAAGCCCGGTATCAGGAGAGAATTTTCCCCGGATTCATGATGTTGCCGGGATCCAGCGCCGCCTTCACAGAGCGCATCACGTCAACGCCCTCGCCCATTTCATCTTCGAGACAGGCGATCTTGCCGCGTCCGATGCCATGTTCGCCGGTACAGGTGCCGTCCAGCGCAAGGGCGCGCGCCACCATCCTGGCATTGAGCCGACCGGCCTCGGCGAAATCGTCCTCTCGGTCTGGATCGAGCAGGAAAATAACGTGAAAATTCCCATCGCCGACATGGCCAAGGATGGTCGCGGTCAGCGGCGAGGCCTCAATATCCGCACGGGTCTCCGCAATACAAAGACCGAGACTCGAAATCGGCACACAGAGATCGGTGGACCAGGCCCGCGCGCCAGGTTTGAGCGCAAGCGCTGCATAGAGAGCATCATGCCGCGCCTGCCACAGCGCGTTGCGATCTTCGGTGCTTTCGGCAGTTCGGAAATTGTCGCCGCCGAAATCAGTCGCGATTTTCTGGACCGTTTCGACTTGCTCGCGCACCGATGCAGGCGTTCCGTGAAATTCGAAGAACAGGGTCGGGGCGGCCTGATAATCGAGATTCGAATAGCGGATACAGGCATCCATCTGCACCTCGTCAAGCAGCTCGACCCGCGCCACGGGAACGCCCGACTGGATCGCCAATATGCAGGTTCTCACGGCATCGTCGATTGTCGGAAAGGCGCAGACCGCCGCCGAAATCGCCTCCGGCAGACCATGCAGCCGTAGCGTCACTTCCGTAATTACGCCGAGCGTCCCCTCGGAGCCAACAAACAGGCGCGTCAAATCATAGCCGGCGGCGGATTTTCGCGCCCGCCCGCCGGTCCGAATGACGCGGCCATCGGCCAGCACGACGGTGAGATTGAGAACCGCCTCGCGCATCGTCCCATAGCGCACGGCATTGGTACCCGACGCCCGTGTCGCCGCCATCCCGCCAATCGACGCATCGGCGCCGGGGTCAATCGGAAAAAACAGGCCGGTATCGCGCAGTTCCTCATTGAGACGTTTGCGCGTCACCCCGGCCTCAACGGTTACATCCATGTCATCCGCCGACACGCGCAGGATCCGGTCCATCCCGCTAAGGTCGATACAGATGCCGCCCTTTATCGCGCCGACCCCGCCTTCCAGCGCCGTCCCGGTGCCGAATGGAATGACCGGCACTCCGTGCGCTGCGCAGGCCGTGACCACGGCAACTACTTCATCGGTAGAGCGGACAAAAGCCACCGCATCGGGAGGAGCGGTCGGGTGATGCGATTCATCCCGCCCGTGGGCGTCGCGCACCACCGTGCCGGTCGCCAGCCTGTCACCAAGGACCGCCCGCAGCTCTTCGACCAGGTCCGGGATCAGATCTGGAATTTGCATCTCTCGCCGTTCCCCGCGATGCGCCCGAAGGCCGGGCTGGCAAAATGAGCCGCCAGAATCCAGGCCTCCGTATCCGCGTGATCATCGACAAACTTGCAGCGCGTCGCCCGCGCGAGATCCGGATCGACACAGAACCGGCTGTTCCATTCGGGGTGCGCGACCTGGATCGGATGATGCAGTGCATCACCAGCCAGCACAGCATGACCACCGGGCGCTTTGACATCGATACAGACGTGACCGGGCGTATGGCCGGGGGTCGGCAGCAGCGTGAACATGTCATCGATGGCAAAATCGTTATCGACCAGCGCGACCTGCCCCGCCGCCATGACCGGCAGGACGGAATCCGTGAAACAGCCGTCTTCGGTTCCCGGCCCCTCGTTCCGGTCGCCCTGCTCTTCCCAATAGGCATATTCGTCCCGATGGAAGACATATTTGGCATTTGGAAAGGTCGGCACCCAGCGCCCGTCCACAAGCCGGGTGTTCCACCCAACATGGTCGGCGTGAAGATGGGTACACAGAACGTAATCGACCTCGTGCGGATGGACGCCCAGCGCAACCAGCTGATCGAGCCATGTTGAATTCAACCGGTGCCAGCCCGGAGTCGACGGGCGCTCCTTCATGTGACCGACGCAGGCATCGACCAGCACCGTGTGATGGCGCGTGCGGACGACATAGCTCTGGATGCAGCGCTTGTAGGTTTTCGCCTCAATGTCCCAGAAATGGGGCGCGAGCCAGTCGAGTTCCTGCTCGAACCCCTCCATCGTGGCATCCGGAAAAAAGAAGGTCGGCTCGTACCCCAGACCCTCGACTTCGACCAAACGGTCGATGGTCACGTCGCCAAAACTCAGAGTACGGGTCACTATTGTCGCTCCGGATTCATGGGGCGGGCATGATTGTGTCGCACTTCTTGCAGGTGCGAAATTCCTCCGAATCGAAGAAATTGGCGTAGGCCTTGGACACCGGATCGGTGGCGTAGTCACTGACGACGAACTGTTCCTCATGCAGGAGATGGTCACAGGAGGGGCAGAACCACTGGAACCGGTCGATCTCCCCGTCGCGCCGCTTGCGCTCGATCACCAGGACAAAGGCATCGGGGGGAAGGCGCGGCGAATGCGGCACGCCCGCCGGCGTGTGGATCGTCGAGCCTTCGGTGAGAACCGCGATTTCCTCAACGCCCTCCGGCGTGCGGTAATGCAAATTCATGTCGCCCTTGATCATGAACATGACCTCATCACAGGGATCGATATGAAATTCGCTCCGGTATTCCCTGCCCCTTGCAACAAAGGCCAGAGAATTCTCTTCCTGCCACAGCACACGGACCCGTTTGCCGGTTTCGGCAAGATCGCGCGCGACGGCGTGAAGATCGGCGATTGGCATGGGTTTCATCGGCTGGGCTCCTGTTTCGTCAGCGGTCCCGATTATTACACAAGGTCAGATGCGGGTCGATTCCGAGGTGATATCGGCGACAAACATATGGCCGGGAGAATGAGTAATGGCGAACGGAAGTTTCGCCTCAACCAGCGCCTCCTGCGGCGTCACGCCACAGGCCCAGAACACCGTTAGTTCATCATCGCGCATTGTGACCGGTTTGCCGAATTCCGGATCTCCGATATCGCGAATACCGAGTTCGGCGGGATCGCCGATATGGACCGGCGCGCCGTGGGCCATTGGATAGTGTGCCGTGATCGCCATTGCCCGTTCGGCGGCTTCCGGCGTAAAGGGCCGCATGGAGACGACAAGCGGTCCCCGGAACGGGCCAGCCGGCGTACATTGCCGGGTCGTCCGATACATCGGCACAAACCCGGTTTCGGCGATATGCGGCAATAACAGCCCGGCATCCGTCAGCGCCTTTTCGGCCACGAACGAGCAACCGAGCATAAATGTCACCAGATCGTCGCGCCATAAATCCCGTATGTCGGTCGGCTCATCCGTCACAACACCCTCCCGGAAAACCCGGTAGCGCGGGAGATCGGTCCGAATGTCAGCGCCGGGCGCTATTGTCTTTGGCTCGACAGCGCCGGGATCAAGGACTTCCAACACCGGACAGGGCTTGGGGTTGCGCTCACAGAACAGGCGGAAATCGGCAGCATTGCCGGCTGGCAGGATCACCATATTTGCCTGCACAAAGCCCGGCGCATATCCCGATGTCGGACCGTCATAGTTCCGGCTGCGGCAGGCAAGGCGGAGATCGCGCGGCGACCGCCCGAAATCGTTGCGAGGGCCGTCCGGTGAATTGCCGGTAGGATCGTTCGATGTCATGCCATAGGGATAGCGCATGAGGCCTTATGCCGAAAGGCTCGGCTAATTGGCCCCGCTGTTAACGGTTCCCATACATCTGCACGCTTTAATCAGTCGCAACGGCGCGTAATAGCAGGAAACACTCTTTGAACAGGAGCCAGCAATCAGGGGAGGAGAGTTACGCCGGCACCGTGTCAAACGGAGCACTGGCGGTTATGCGCGCTCGCCTTGTCGACACGAATATCAACGAGAAAACCCTGCTAGCGACAGATTATCTCAACCATTTCAATGAGTTCGTGATGCTGCTGGAGCTGATCGGCGACATGCCGGACATGCTCGACGAAGCCCGGGAATGGCATCCCAAAACCTATCAGGACCATTTTTCTGAAAGCGCCTTTTCCGACCGTGACCTCGCCATCGAAGCCTACAGTATTTCGCCACCGGAATTCCGTGGGCGATTCGACGAAACGATCACGCGGATCCATGCCGAAATCGACAGCGCCTTTGCCATGGTGGTGGCAACCGTCGAAGCCAATGATGTCGAAGCCAATGACAATGACCGTTTGTCGATCCTCGTGCTTGATAGCGCTCAAACCATCCGCAATTTGATCGATGTGGCCAGCGCAATCATCAATGGATTCGATGACACCAGCAGCCAGTCCGACGTAGACCGTCTGCTGCAAAACTAGAGCACTATCCGACCTAATGGTTCCATAAGGTCGGATAGTGCTCTAATGTCCTGCTCCTCCAACAATTATTGTTGCGCGCGCGCTGGAGTGATAATCTCCGGCGTGCATGAAATGGATCATACTGTCTACCGGATTATTACTGCTGCTTTTGACGGGCCCGATCGCGGTCGCGGTCGGGGATGAGACCAACGTGGCCGGCGACTGGCGATTGGCAACCCGTGAAAGCAGTGGACAGGCCCCGGCGCCCGGCTCCACGCCGGAAGCGGTCGTGCAGGTCTACGGGGCGCGTGCCTTCCGCTGGCGTGGCGCGTTCGCGGTCCATACCTGGATTGCAATCAAACCGGAAAA
>JBLHKG010000167.1:0-5509 GCA_047619835.1 Alphaproteobacteria bacterium | reverse complement strand
TTCCGTCGATGTTGAGACGATTCGGCGGCGGCATTTTGTGGTGGCTGGGATTGCCGACCCGGATCATCACCAGCGGCTCTTCGCTGGTGGCGAAGAATTTGTAGTAATTGCCGCGCGGCAGCATGATTCCTTCATATTGGCCAAGCTCGATTTCTTCGTTTTCCGGCCCGAAGAATTTGGCGGAACCCTGAAGGATCATGAAGGAATGGTCTTCTGACGGGTGGGCGTGCAGTTCATTTTCGCCGCCGGAGGCATAAACTTTGAGCCGGATGGTCAGATCGTCGGTCGCCGCCAGCACTGAATCCGTGCGGCCCTGCGCCAGAAGCTGGCCCTTAAGCGAGAAGATATGCGGCTTGGTGTCGGCGGCCAGCTGTTCTTCCTGGCTGGCCATTTCACCGGGGCCGATGGCGGGAGGGGTAAATTGCGGTGCATCCAGCATGTGGGCTCTCCTGTTTGCGGTTGGTTGTTGTTTCGATTGCCCGAAGTGTATCCCCCAAACGATGTAGTGAGAAGTGGAATAGCTCATTGTTTTAGAGAGCCAGGCTAGCGTATATCTGGGACGATCAACTCCGGAAAAATCGTTTGTACACATACAATTAAATTTCCGGTATTTTAGCACCACCCTAACACAGCAGCGCAAGACGACAGGAGAGCAGACTATGGCGGACCGGATGACGGTGAAGCTTGAGGAAAAGGGCGCAAACGGGCTGACGCGCGAGGAAGCGCTGGTTGATTTGCGCACCACGCTCGATTGGCTTGGCGACGACGTGCACTACATCGATGCCGAAGTCGATCCGCTGGTCGAGATGTGCACCATCACCAAGGCGTTCGACAATTCCAAGGTCATCGTTGCCAACAACATCAAGGGCTATCCCGGGGTTCGCATGATCTCGAACCTCTATTCGCGCAAAGAGCGCGTCTCACGTTTTCATGGCGCCGAGGATTTCCGCGACATCAAGCACCAGCTACTCGACCAGGTGCGGAACCCGATCACGCCGCGCATCGTCGATGACGGGCCGGTGCATGAAGAGGTTCTGATCCCCGGCAAGGATTTTGATCATCTCCACGATATCATCCCGGTGGCGACGCACACCTTTAACGATGGCGGCCAGATCTTTGGCGCCGGCTCGCATCTGTTTATGGGTGAGCCGTGGGTGCCGGGCGGCGGCAGCCAGATTTCGATGTATCGCATGTCCTTCCGCCGCGGACAGAAATACGCGTCGATCAACATGGTGCCGGGCGGAGCGGGAGACGTGATCTGTTCGCGTCATCCCGGCAAGAAGGTTCCCTGCACCGTCAATATTTGCCCGCCGGTCGGCCCGGAACTGGTGTCGGTGTCGACGCTGAACCCGGTGATCTTTCCCGGCCAGACCGACAAGCTGGGCTTTGCCGGCGCGATCCAGGGATTCCCGGTCGATGTGGTTAAGGCACGGACGGTCGATGCCTACGCGATGGCCAATGCCGAATGGTCGCTTGAAGGCTATGTGCTGGAAGGCGAGCGTGTCTGGGAAACCGAGGAAGCCGAGCGGCTCGGCAAGCAGGGTGTCGCCCTGCTGCACCCCGAATGGGCACGCTCGATGGGCCACGCCTATCGGACGCCGCGCGCCTTCGAGCTCACCGCCGTTACGCGGCGCAAGAAGAACCCCATCGTTTATACGCCGCATTTTGGCGCCTTCTGGTACGAGGCGCCGTTCATGTGCGCCAGCGTCTATGAGCTGTGCGACCGCATGGCGCCCGGCTTCGTCAAGGATGTGGCGAGCTGGCTCGGGCTGACGCTGTGGGGCGGGCTGGTTATCCAGGTAAACAAGCGCCGCCGCTCGGACGAGGGCATGCAGCGCAATCTGCTGACCGCCATCATGGGGCTCTATCGCGGCATGCGGCTGGTGGTCATGGTCGATGAGGATATTGACCCATGGCAGCCCGAAGACGTGATGTGGGCGATCCAGTCGCGCGCCTCGGCCAGCAAGGATTATGTCGTCTATAACGAATATGGCCGCGGTCAGGCATTCCAGCCGTCCGAGCTCAAGATCGGCAATATCTCGGTGTCGGATGGCGGGATGGGCATCGATGCGACGACGCCGCTTGGCGAGCAGGCTTATGAACGCGCCAAATACCCGGTCGATGAGATGGATTTCTCCAAATGGTTTACCCAGGAGGAGGTCGACGGGCTCAAGGACATGCAGGATCCCTATTTCCGCTGGCTCGGCGAGACCGGGCACGGGTGAGGTCGTTCGATTGCTGTCCTCTCATCCCGGCGCCTAACCGCCGCCACAGTTCATGCCAGGATGAACCAGGCCCATCTGGCGGAGATCGTTGCCGCTATTATGCCGAAGACTGTGCTCTATCAGGAGGGGTGGGAGCAGGACGGGCCCGGATATGTCATCATGCCGGTCCTCGGTCCGGCCCAGGCGGTTATGTTATCACGAGGCCGGCGAGGCCCACGGATAGTTCGGGGTGTTTCGGAAGCGCGGAACGATCGTGAGATATTGCTGCGAGAATTCAATTCATCGAATAGGTTCTCAATAACAATCTTGATGTTTTTGATTATCCTGACAGGATTATTTGCGCGCGCGATCACCAGTCGTAGGATGCCATGACTCCGAGGAAAATTCTTGCCAATGTGATGCTTGTCGGCGCGTCGCTGCTGGTGTTTACCATCCTTTTGGAAGCGTTATCGTTTTCCGCTATACTCGCGTCGCATATTTTCCTTGATCGCCCGAAGAATTTCTCCGCGTTTTTAATTCATCCCCTGTTTCGTGGGCACCGGATTGCCGACTCTACCAGGAGCGTGTGGAGCGAATTTCATCCAGTTCTTGGCTTTCGTGTAAAATCCGTGGTCAGCCCGGTTTGCGGGCTGACCACCGACCGCTATGGCTTCATCCATAACGGGGATCCTCAACGTCTTATCGAGAAGGACAGCTTCAAGATTTTTCTTGTTGGCGGTTCGACCGTCGCGGGCCACGGGGCGAGCTGTAACGACCGAACATTGCCGGCGCAGCTGGAACAGAAACTGAGAAAAAAATATCGGAATGTCGTCGTCATAAACGCCGGTGTGCCGGGATATTATGCGTCCCAGGAGTTGATCCGCATTCAGAATGAAATTGTATTCTATAAGCCTGACCTGATTGTATCGGTGACTGGTACCAATGATCGCATCAAAGGGTTTAGCAACGCCCCCTTCAAGGGCGAGGTTCACAGCTACTACATTCCGGACTACAGCCGGGAAATTTCCCGAAAAATCGATCAGCTAAACAGTAATTGGTTCTTGTTGAAGGCATTGCTGGGCAACATCGGTTCGATTACCGAATACAGCTACACACGATATCTTTTGGCTCAGCTCTTACGCGAAACGAGAAAGATATCTTCGTCCGGGGAATCATCCGATATCGTTAACAAAGTGATTGGGCTGTTTCCAGACCATGACGTTACGAATAAAGACCTTGAAAAAAACATAAACCCTATCGTCGAAACGGATATGATCGATAAGGGAATTTATTATTATGCCTATTACTTGAATGCCGCTCAAAAATCTCTGGAGGTCCTGAGAATACCTCATTTTGCTGTCCTGCAGCCGAGCCTGCTGATCGATGACAGACAACGGACGGCGCGTGAGGAAAAAGCCTTGCGCTACAGCAGGAGAGGACTTGCGCTTCGATACGGTCTGCGTGATCCCCTCGTTGTATCGCGCTATTTTTGGTCCAAGGCCGCTGAAACCTTCGATAAAAGAGGTATGAAATGGCTCGATTTCAGGCGAATTTTTCCCGACCGGGAGAATGTTTATGCGGACTATTCCCACTACAATGATCTCGGTAACGAAATATTCGCGGAAAAATTATTTTTGTATCTTGAAAATCAAAAATTTCTCGCAAAACTGAAAACCATTGAATGATGCGCGGCTCACCAATTTGCCTGACAATGGTCGCCGTCCGGCCACGGTAGGGATCCCGATTGCTGGTCCCCTGATCGGGTGCTAAACCAGTGCTATGACGGAGACCAAACAAACCGCTGCTAAATCCTTCCACCGTGTGCTGGCCGATCACGCACGGGTGCGGCCGGACAATGTGTTCGTACACGGCATCGAGCAGGATAAGTCGCTTACCTTCCGCGCGCTGTATGCGCTGTCCAACCGGTTTGCTCATTTTCTCGAAGAGCATGATCTCGGCGCCAATGACCGGGTGTTGTTGCTGGCCGAAAACTCGGTCGAATTTCTCGCAATGTTTGCCGCGACGCTGCGCTATGGCGCGACCATCGCCACCGTCCATGTCGAGATGAACCACGCCCATCTGGCGGAGATCGTTGCGGCGATCGCGCCGAAGATCGTGCTCTATCAGGAGGGGCTCGGGCTGGAGAGCATTGTTGCCGGCCTCCCCGGCGGCAAGTTCCGCCTCGGTGAGTGGCAGGAAGGTCGCTCTCAGCGGGGCGGCGGCTCGACCGGCATCTTCGGCGAGATTGAGAAATATTCCGACCGCGACGACGTTGAGAGTTGCGCCGGACCAGACGATCAGGGTGTCATCTTCTATACCTCCGGCACGGTGGCAAAACCCAAGGGCGTGATCCAGACCCATGCGACCGCCTGGTATAATTACGACGCGACCGCCGATTATCTTGAGATCGGTCCCGGCGACAAAGTATTCGATTGCCGCTCCTATAGCTGGCTGTCGGCGCAGCATATGAGCCTCGGCGCGCCGCTGGTGTCGGGCGCGACCTGCGTTATGGCAAAGCATTTCTCGCGCAGCAATTATTTCGACTGGCTGAAAGATCATGACATCAATGTCGGGTTCGTCGTGCCGACCATCGTCAACATGCTGCTCAATGAGCCGGTGCCGGTTACCGGCGAGGATCTTCCGCATCTGCGTTTTCTGACATCGAGCTCCGCGCCACTGCTGGACGAACAATGGCGCGCCTTTGAAGAAAAATACGGCATCGTTCTGGCGCAGAGCGCCGGCTCGAGCGAAGGCGGCAACAGCGCGGCCCATCGCGGGGCGGACCGCACCATCGGCACAATTGGACGGCCGCTGAAATATCAGGACATCTTTGTCATCGATGGCGACGGCAACCGGTTGCCTGATGGCGAAACCGGCGAGATCATATTCGGCGGCGGCAAGCAGCAGGCCTGTGGCTATCTGATGCCGGACGGCTCGATCGAGCGTCTGCCGGAAGACGGGCACCATAGCGGGGATCTTGGCTTTATCGATGCGGACGGCAATCTGCATATCACCGGGCGGGTCAAGGAGCTGATCATTCGCGGCGGCATGAATATCGCGCCGCTGGAGATCGATGCCGTTCTGGTGCGCCATCCGGCAGTCGCCGAAGCCGGCGCGGTCGGTGTGCCGCATCCGATCTATGGCGAGGAGGTGGTTGCCTTCGTTGCCTGCCTGCCGGGAATGTCGCCGAGCGCGGAAGATATGCAAAACCATTGCCGAGGCGCCTTGCCGGAAGCCAAGATGCCGAAGGAAATTATCTTTATCGACAGCCTGCCGAAAAACCCGCGCGGCAAGCTCGACCGCAA
>JBLHKG010000166.1:0-5509 GCA_047619835.1 Alphaproteobacteria bacterium | reverse complement strand
GCGGGAGATCACGCTGTATCTCAAGCGCACGCTCAAGCGGGTGGATGTCAGCTCGCGCAGCCTGATTTCGCTAATCGAGCCGGGCAGCTGTTTCACCGGCACGCTGCTTGAGCTGGTGCTGATTTCCGACCGCTCCTATATGCTCGACGGTACGCTGGAAGGCTCGAACCTGCCGCCGGCGACCGTGCGCATGACCGGCATGAATTTTGGCCCCTTTCCAATGGGCAACGGCCTGACGCGGTTGCAAACCCGCCTGTTGGGGGAACCTGACAAAATTGAGGCCGCGCAGAAGACAATCGGCGATGAACTTGACGCCGAGGCCGCCGATGATCTCGGACTGATCACCTTCATCCCCGACGATATCGACTGGGATGACGAGGTTCGCATTGCGATTGAGGAGCGCGCCTCGTTCTCGCCCGACAGTCTGATCGGTCTCGAAGCCAATCTCCGCTTTGCAGGTCCAGAGACGATGGAAACCAAGATCTTCGGTCGGCTGAGCGCCTGGCAGAACTGGATCTTCCAGCGGCCAAATGCCGCAGGCGAACAGGGCGCCCTGAAGCTGTATGGTACCGGACAACGCAGTCAGTTTGACAAGAAGAGGGTCTAGGTCATGTCGATCGATCTCACAGCCAGCATTCCGAACAACGTCAATCTCGGCGACGACCGCCGTCTGCAACGCGCGCTCGAAGCCTGGCAGCCGAGCTTTCTGAACTGGTGGAAGGATCTGGGCCCCGAAGGGACGCTGGATTTCGACGTTTATCTCCGCACCGCGATCAGCGTCGATGCCGAGGGCTGGGCCAATTTTGGCTACGTCAAGATGCCGGAATATCGCTGGGGAATTTTTCTCGCGGATCCGGATGCGGACAGGAAGATCGGCTTCGGCGAAAACAAGGGCAAGCCGGTGTGGCAGGAAATCCCCGGCGAGCATCGCAGCACGCTGCGCCGCCTGATCGTGACCCAGGGCGATACCGAACCGGCATCGGTCGAGCAGCAGCGTCTTCTCGGCCTGACCTGCCCGTCGCTTTACGATCTGCGTAATCTGTTTCAGGTCAATGTCGAAGAGGGGCGTCACCTGTGGGCGATGGTCTATCTGCTGCATGCCCATTTCGGCCGCGATGGCCGTGAAGAGGCGGAAGCCATGCTGGAGCGCCATTCCGGCGATCCCGACAAGCCGCGTATTCTGGGCGCCTTCAATGAGCCGACGCCCGACTGGCTGGCCTATTTCATGTTCACCTATTTCACCGACCGCGACGGCAAGTACCAGCTCGGCTCACTGTCTGAATCCGGCTTCGATCCGTTGGCACGGACCTGCAAATTCATGCTGACCGAGGAAGGTCATCACATGTTTATCGGCACGACCGGCATTCAGCGCGTGGTGACGCGGACCTGTCAGGTGATGAAGGAACTCAAGACCGAAGAACCCGATAAAATACGCAAGGCCGGCGCGATCGATCTGGCGACCATTCTGCGCTATCTCAACTTCCATTACAGCGTGTCGCTGGATCTGTTCGGTCAGGAGCTTTCGACCAACGCCGCCAATTACTATACGGCGGGGCTCAAGGGCCGGTTCGAGGAATCGAAAAACGAAGACGATCATGTGCTGACCGAAGGCAGCTACAATGTGACGCTGCTCGAAGGAGGCCAGGTCAGGGAAACCGAGCAGAACAAGCTGCTGGCGGTCAATGAGCGGCTGCGCGACGATTATATCGATGATTGCCAGATCGGCGTGACGCGCTGGAACAGGATCATCAAGAAGGCCGGGTTCGATTTCGAGCTCAAGCTGCCGCATCGCGGGTTCAACCGGCATATCGGCTCCTTCGCGGGCGCGAAAATTTCGCCGCAGGGCGCCGTGCTGACCGAGGCGGAATGGGCCGCGCAGGTTGGTAACTGGCTTCCGTCGCCGAAGGATCGCGAATTTGTCCTGTCACTGATGACCAAGCCAATTACCGAGCCGGGCAAATTCGCCGGCTGGGTCGCGCCTCCCGGACGCGGCATCGACGGCCATCCGCTGGATTACCAGTACGTTAAGTTCCACTGATCGCGGACGGTTTTTGTAGGGAAAGGGCGGCCTTGGAGCCGCCCTATTCTATTTCCCTCGTCATGCTCGGGCTTGACCCGAGCATCCATGCAATGGTGCCTTTGGCGATGACTGCTGGACCCTCGGGTCTAGCCCGAGGGTGACAGGATGAGGTCGATGATAACGACCGCGCGCGTCATGTGCGCTCAATCCGGATATTTATACAGCCATTCCACGCCCTTATAGGCGGCTTCGGTATCGCGGCCGGCGAGCGCCATGTTGCGCAGTTCCCGGACCACCCCGGCAGCATGATAGACGTCGCCATAATAGCGCGCGGTGGTCTGCACCCGGCCGGTTCTGAGATAACGGCTCTCGGGATAGTCGATAAAACTCTTTTCGATATCGCCGCTGTTGGCCTCGAACATGTCGGCGATGCAGACCGCATCTTCCATCGCCATGCCCGCGCCGGCGGCGAGATATTGCAGCATCGGATGCGCCGCGTCGCCGAGCAGTGCAACCCGGCCCTTTGACCATTCGCGGACGGGCAGGCGGTCGCACAGTACCCACATGCGCCAGGTCTCGATCTTGTCGAGCAGCGCCTGGACCTCCGGCGCCGTGCCGGCAAACCGTTTGAACAGCTCTTCGGGGTCGCCATGGCTGTCCCAGCCTTCGACATAGCGATCGCTGTGGAATACCGCGACAATGTTGAACAACTCGCCCCGGCGCAGCTTGTAATGCACCAGATGGTTCTTCGGGCCCGCCCACAGGACGACGTCCTCCATATAGGGCGCGAGAATTTCCGGCACCTCATCGATCTTGAGGACTGCGCGATAGGCGATATGCCCGGAAACGATAGGGTCTCCGTCGCCGACGATTTTCGCGCGGATTTTCGACCACAGCCCGTCGGCGCCGATCAACGCCGCGCCCTCAATCGCGGCGCCGTCCTCAATCTCAACCGAAACCCGGCTGCCGAGATCGCTATAGCCCATGACCCGTGTTCCGGCCCTGAGATCGATCAGACCCGGCATCGCGCGGCACGCCTCCAGCAGCACCGTATGCAGATCGGCGCGGTGGATCACGCCGTAGGGTCCGCCGAAATGAGCCCGATACGACTCGCCGGTCGGCATACGCATCACTTCCTCGCCGGTTACGCTGTCCTTCATGATCAGGTTTTGCGGATAGAACGCGATGTCGCGCATCTCGTCCTGAACGCCGAGCCGGGCAAACATCCGATCCACATTGGGACCGAGCTGAATGCCGGCGCCGATCTCGCCGAATTCCGGCGCCTGTTCCAGCACGATGCTGGGCCAGCCTCTGAGCGCCAGCGCCCGGGCAAGCGACAGCCCGCCGATTCCGCCGCCCGCGATGATGATGGGGCCGCCTAAGTCTGTCGTTGCCATGGTTCGGTCAATCTGTCCTGTGTTCCTGCGGGTTCAAGCGCGGCATACTACGCCAAACTGGCCGATGATCGAAACCGCGTGCAATCATGTTATTGGTGAGACGGCAAGAAGATGGGAGAAACAGGATGGTAGATAACAGCATTGCAGTCGATTCGACAGTCATGCCGGCAACAATTGAATTCTCCGATTCTTTTAATGTGGCGGTGCCGTTTATCGATCGGCATATCGATGAAGGCCGCGGTGGCAAGACAGCGATCTGCGGCGCCTTCGGTGAGGTTACTTATGCTCAGTTGGCGGAGCGGGTGAACCGGGCCGGCAATGCGCTGGTCGGTCTTGGTTTGGGCCCCGGCGCACGCATCGCGATGATGATCAAGGATTGCCCCGAATTCTTCTATGTCTTCTGGGGCGCCATCAAAGCTGGCTTCCTTCCGGTGCCGCTTAATACCCTGCTGCGCCACGGCGATTATCAATACATGATTGAGGATTCAGCGTGCGAGGCGGTGATCTATTCCGCCGAATTCGCCGGTGAGGTGGAACCGGCAGTTCAAGCGGCCTCTCCCGCGCCGTCCCATGTGTTGCTGACCGAAGGGGACGGGTCGATCTCCGCGCTGATGGAGAAGGCTTCAGACGTCCTTGATGCTGCGCTCGCCCGACCCGATGCTGATTGCTTCTGGCTTTATTCGTCCGGCTCGACCGGTCGTCCCAAGGGAACTGTCCATGTCCATAAGGACATCCCGGTGACCGCTGTGAATTACGCGGTCGGCGTATTGGGGATGCATGAGGACGATATCTGCTTTTCCGCCGCCAAGCTGTTCTTCGCCTACGGTCTCGGCAATGCGATGACATTTCCGCTGTGGGTCGGCGCGACGGCTGTGCTGGATGCCAGGCCGCCCAGCCCGGCAATGACGTTTGAGGTGATTGAGAAGTACCGCCCCAGTTTCTATTTCGGGGTTCCCACGCTCTACGCGGCGCAGCTTCGGGCGATGGACGCCGCAACGCCGGATCTTTCGTCACTGCGCGGTTTTATCTCTGCCGGTGAAGCCCTGCCGCCCGATATCTTCCGCCGCTGGCAGGAAAAAACCGGTGGGACGCTCCTCGACGGCATCGGCTCGACCGAAATTCTGCATATTTTTATTTCCAACGCCGAGAGCGACCACCGGCCCGGCGCCAGCGGACGGATTGTTCCCGGATATGCGGCAAAGATCCTTGGGGAGGACGGCAACGAGGTCACCCAGGGAGATTCCGGCGTATTGATGATCGCGGGTGACTCGATCGCCAAATATTACTGGAACAAGCCGGAGAAAACCGCCGCCACCATGAAGGGCGACTGGATTGATACCGGCGATACCTATTATCAGGATGCGGATGGCTATTTCGTCTATTGCGGGCGTAATGACGACATGATGAAGGTCGGCGGCATCTGGTGCTCGCCGTTCGAGATTGAGGCCAAGCTGATCGAGCATCCCAAGGTGCTGGAAGCCGCGGTCGTGGCGCGCGCCGACGATGATGAGCTGATCAAGCCGGAAGCGTTCGTCGTGCTCAATGATCCGTCGGATGGGGGCGATGCGATGGCCGCCGAGCTGCTGGAGCATTGTAAGGGCGGGCTGGCGCGCTACAAATATCCGCGCTGGTTCAATTTTGTCGAGGAACTGCCCAAAACCGCGACCGGCAAAATCCAGCGGTTTCAGCTGAGGGGCTGAGCGGGCGGAAAACGAAAGAAATCAGGAAACCGTAGAGGGAGGAGTGGATATGGATCTGGGACCGAAGGGGCCAATGGGGCTCAACGCTCTTAGCGCCGCCGATGCGTCGCGTAAACTGACGTCGGGAGAAATTACATCCGAAGCGCTGGTGCGCGATTGTCTGGAACGGATCACGGCGCGCGACGATGTGGTCAAGGCCTGGGCCTTTCTCGATCCTGACCTCGCACTTGAGCAAGCCCGTGCCCGCGATGCTGAACCGCGTCGTGGGCCGCTGCACGGGATGCCGATCGGCATCAAGGATATCTTCGACACGGCCGACATGCCGACCGGTCACGGATTTCCGCCCTATGCGGGCAAAAGCTGGGGTGTCGACTCGGCTTGTGTCGCGGCAT
>JBLHKG010000165.1:0-5543 GCA_047619835.1 Alphaproteobacteria bacterium | reverse complement strand
CTCTATCAGGCTTCGCGTGCCGGCGGCGGGACGGCGTAACCCTTCTCAACATGGACGTTGAGAACATAGGGCTTGCCGGCATCAACCGCTTTGAGGCCCTTTTCGATCGCCGGCAGCAAATCGCCGATGGTCTCGACGGGACCGGAGGATTCGACACCGAGAGAGGCGGCATAGCGTCCGATATCGACCTCCGGATCATCGATCCGCTGGCCGATCCACCGGTTTTCAGGCGGGCGGTTCCGCATCTTGGCGACCGTCTCCTGATGGATCTCGTCGTTAAAGTTCGACCGGTTGTTGGAGATGATGATCAGCATCGGAATGCTGTAATGCGCCGCCGTCCAGAGCGCCGAGGAGCCCTGCATGGTATCGCCGTCACCCAGGATTGCGACTGTCGTCCGGTCGCTGTCCATCAATGCCAGCCCGGCGCCGATTGCCGTGCCGCAACCGGACCCGAGCCCACCGCCGGCATCATTGCCGAGATAGTCCATCGGATGGGTCCAGTGATACCCGTCCGCAGCCCAGCCGATTGGTACATTCACCAGCGTGATGTTCCGTCCCTCACGCGCCCGGTCCATGCTGAGCGTCAGCGCTTCAACCGAAATCGGGTTGGCTGCATCGAGATCGGCATATTTTGTATCGGTCTGCGAGGTCCGGCCCTTGTTCTGGCCATCCCATTTCGATTTGCCACCGAGGATCTTTTCACAGGCCACGAGAAGCTGCTCAACGACAGGCTCGACCTCTGCCAGCATCGTGACGTCGCCAAGCGGCATCGTCATATGGTCCATCGAGAAACCGTTATGCAGCATGGAATCCATCGAGACATGGATCACCTTGGCAGTGACTTCATCCCGGCCAAACACCAGCTTGAAAGTGCCGCCAAGATCGAGCGAGTTAAGATCGAGAATCACATCGGCTTGTTTCATTGCCGCTGCGGCTTCGTCACGCGGACGATTTCCCGGAGGCGCCAGACTAAGCGCATGATCGGTCGGGAACGCCGCCGCAACCTTGATGTCATTGACGACACCGGCGCCCAGCAGCTCCGCCAGCTTGACCCTGGCATCCCAGCTCGGCTTACTGCGCTTTACACGACCGATCATGATGATCGGGTTCTTCGCCTTGCACAGCAGTTCCGCCGCCTCATCGATGCTTTCCTGCGGCGCTGAAACCGGCGCGCCGGGCTGATAGCGGGACAAGTCCGGAAGCTTCATTTCCGAATCGATCCCGCTTTCCTGCAGCCCGGCATCCAGACATACATAGGCGGGTGCCGTCGGGGCGCTGCGGATGACCTTGTTCACCCGCGCCATTGTCTCGGCAAGCGCCTGGGCCGAACGCGGCTCATCGTCGTATTTGACAAAATTGCGGATCAACGCACCTTGATCCTTCATGGTATGGATCCAGTCGATCCACGGGCGGCGTTTCACGGAATCGACCGGGCCGGTTGCCCCCATGATCACCATCGGCACGCGGTTACACCACGCGTTGAAGATGCCCATCATGCCGTGCATCAACCCGACATTGGAATGCAGGATGCAGCCCATCGGCTCATCCGTGGCCTTGGCATAGCCCTGCGCGATATGTACCGCATGGTCCTCATGCAGGCAGAGGATCATCTGCGGACCCTCGTTGCCGAGATAGTTGACGATACTGTCGTGAAAGCCGCGATAGCTCGCGCCGGGGTTCATCGACAGATATTTGATGCCCATACGGCGCAGCATTTCAGCCGCGACGTCAGATGCCCACCCCATCTCGGGGTTGCCGACATTTACTGGACGGTCGAATTTTTTAAGATCACTAGCCATTGTTCGTTTCCTTTTGAATTCCTGTTCGTCCAGCCTTATTCGCCCTTGCTGCCGCCGCGCATCAGCGGAGGCACGGCGTAACCGGTCGATACCCGGACGTCGATCAGGTGACATTTGCCGGCTTCAACGGCCTTGAGACCCTCTTCAATCCGCCCCAGCAGATCACCCATTTTGGTGACCGCAGGCCCGGCATCAAAGCCCAGCGACTGGGCAAGTTCGGTGAAGTCGATATTGGGTTCGGAAATACGCATGCCGATCCAGCGGTTTTCCACCGGCCGGTTGCGATCCTTGGCCACCGTTTCCTGATGCAGCTCGTCATTGAAGTTCGAGCTGTTGTTGGAAAGGATCACCAGCATCGGGATATTGTAGCGGGCGGCAGTCCAGAGCGCCGTATTGCCCTGCATGAAATCGCCATCGCCGAGCACGGCAACCGCCAACCAACCTGTTCCCTTAACCGCAAGCGCCGCGCCGACCGAGGTGCCGGGGCCTGAGGCCAATCCGCCGCCGCCGTCATGTCCGAGATAGGAAAGCGGGTCGGTAATTTTGTAGGCTGGCCCCATGCCGCCGGAAGCAACACGGTTCAGGCTGATCTTACGATCCCCCTGTGCCTCAGCGAGCGCGGTTACGATATCCGCCGGTTCAATGCTGTTATCCGCCGGACGACTGGCAATCGGCTCATACGCTTCCGGCTCCGGCCCAACGCTCTTGCCGTCCCATGTCGATGCCGCGCCACGGCGTCCAATCTCTGCCAGCAGCTGTTCGACAAAGGCATCCTGATCGGCATTAATGTTGACGTCGGCCTCGGGCAGCTCATACAGCTCCATGCCGTAGCCGGTGTGGAGATACTGCTCGAGCGAGCAATGAACGATCTTGCCCTTGATGGCGCCATCGCGCTTGAGCAATCGCTGCGTGCCGCCAAAATCGAGCCAGTTGAGACTGACAATCACATCGGCCGCCGCGACGGCAGCCCGCATCGGCGGGTTCACACCGCCGGCCGGCCGGCCGATATGGAGCGGATGCTCGCTCGGAAAGACGGCCGCATTTCTCAGATTGGTCATCACACCGGCGCCAACCGCTTCGGCGAGTTTGATACGATCATCCCAGCCTTTCTGCGTCCGGTTGCTGCGACCAATCATCAGGACCGGGCTTTTGGCGGCAAGCAGCAGATCAGCCACTTCAGCCACCGCGTTTTCGGAGGCGCGCGGTGGATCCGACGGCAGGAACTTGCTGGCGTCGGGAATGTGGATTTCTTCGGTCAGCGCTTCTTCCTGAAGGCCCGCATCGAAGCAGACATAGACCGGTCCAGGCGGCTCACTACGCGCGATCTGATTGGCGCGGTACATGGTCTCGACAATGGCCCCGGCCGAGCGCGGCTCATCGTCCCACTTGGTGTAATTCCGCAGCAGAGCGCCCTGATCCTTCATGGTGTGGATCCAGTCGATCCAGGGCCTGCGCAACGGTGCGTCAACCGGGCCGGTGGCGCCCAGCATGATAATCGGCGCGCGGTAGCACCAGGCGTTGAACGTCGCCATCAAGCCATGCATCAGCCCGACATTGGAATGCAGCGCGCAGGCCATCGGCTCTCCGGTTGCCTTCGCGTAACCTTGAGCAACATGCACCGCATGATCCTCATGCAGGCAGATGAGCATCTGCGGGTCTTCATTGCCGAGATAATTCACGATTGAATCGTGCAGCCCGCGATAGCTCGCCCCCGGGTTCAACGAAACATATTTGACGCCGATACGGCGCAGCATCTCCGCTGCAACGTCGCTCGCCCAACCCATCTGCGGATTGCCGATGTTCTGTGGTCGGTCGAGACTTTTCAGATCTTTCGAGATCTCATTCATCTGTCGTACTCCAGTGGTGGAAGATCAATATGGGTGTATTGGCTGTAGACATTCGGATCGACGACCGTTTCCGCCTGTTCGACGAATTCAGGGCCGATTTCTCCAAAATTATGAAGACCTGTGAGTGCCATCGAGGTCATGATTTCCCCCTCCAGCAGCTCTAGCATGCGGACGAGCGCGGCTTTGCCGCCAGCCGCGAGGGCTAGCCCTTGAAGCTTGCCGATACAGACCGCATCGGCGCCAAGCGCCAGCGCTTTGATAACATCGGTGCCACGCATAATCCCGCCATCGACCAGTACCTGCGCCTTGCCGGCGACGGCCTCAACGATTTCAGGCAGGATTTCGGCGGTGCCGCGCCCATGATCGAGCTGACGCCCGCCATGGTTCGAGACATAGACAACTTCGACGCCATGCTCAACCGCGATCAAGGCGTCTTCAGACGACGCAATTCCTTTGAGAATCAAGGGAATATCATGCCGTTCCTTGAACCGCTTGATATTGTCCCAGCTCAGCGCCGCCTGCCAGTCCCGGCTCGCGTCGAGCCGAGCGCGTCGCGATGACGGCGACCAGCGCTTGATCATGTCGCGTTCGCGGCGGCTATATACGGCCGTATCGACCGTCAGGCAGAACATCGAAAACCCGGCGTCTTCGGCGGATTTCACTTCATCGCTGATCCAGTCGTCATCGCCCCGGACATAAAGCTGAAAAACCTTGGGCGCATCGGTCGCGGGACCGACGATTTCTCTGGCCGGCTCGGTCACAGAACTCAGAAACGAGATCGTGCCGAATTCTCCCGCCGCTTCGGCTACGGTTTTTGCGCCGCCCTCGCCGATCAGCTGCATCGATCCAATCGGCGCCATCATCACCGGAATTCTGATCTTGTGCCCCAGGAAACTCGTTGACGGATCGACCGTCGCCACATCGCGCAGGATACGCGGCGCAATACCAAGAGTATCGAACGCCATCCGATTGCGTTTGAGCGTTGTCTCGGATTCGGACCCGCCCATCAAATAGTCCCATACGTTACGACTGAGATTGCGTCGTGCGCTTACGGCTATCTGCTGCAGTGACGCAAATTCGTCCAAAGAAGCATCCCCAAATTGCCAGCGACGGACAGGCCGCCCGTCGCCGCGTTATCATTGTCGTTCTTGTTTATTAGGATCGACCGCCTTCTGGCGGACAGTCTTATCCCGTCACTTACATTATATAACTCAGGCGACCGCCTGCAAACCTCTGGCGCGCCGAATAATCGATCAGATTACGTAGGATCGGAAGCGGTGACGTTGATAACCGCCTGCCGCTTCTCGACCATCACTGCCTTAAGCGCCCTTTCCAATGCCGGCTGCATGTCCTTCGGGTCATTGACCTGTTCGCCATAACCACCCGACACTTCAACCATCTTTTCGTAATGCTGGTCGACATTGAAGTAAGCCAGCGGCATCTGGTTCGCCTTGGCCGCGTAACCATCGGGATGGAGCCCCATGGTCGAGCCCCTCACCGCCTGCCAGCGCTGGTTATTGAACACAACGGTCAGGATCGGCAAATCATTCTCTGCCGCTACGTAATGTGCCGATATCGGCACATTGAACATGTAAGACCCGTCGCCATGGGTGCCGATCACCAGCCGATCCCTGTCGGCCAGCTTGGCACCGAGGGCAACCCCCATGCCGTGGCCGAGCCCCGACGACGCGCCGGCATTCAGGATCTTGCTTGGCTTGGAGGTGTCGAGATATTGAACCTGCAGCTGCGATTCCTTGGCGAAAATTGTTTCAGAATCGCTGATATTGCCGATGCAGTGCGAAATCCACGCAGGATGGATCGGGGCCTTGTCCTTCACCTCTTCCAGCTTGGCCGCCCAATTATCTTCCAGCTTGTCATGCCGTTCGGTCACCGCGCG
>JBLHKG010000164.1:0-5619 GCA_047619835.1 Alphaproteobacteria bacterium | reverse complement strand
GTGGTGAAGGGAGGCATCGGATTGCGGGCGACTGATTTGCGCTCAATCGACACGACGCGGAAATCACCGGCTTTGACGGCGGCCTCGGCCCGTTTGGCGTCGTCTTCGGAGCCAAGAGAGAAACGGTCCAGCTTCTGTCCGTCGAGATGGATCAGTCGCGAGGTCAGCTTCCCGCCGCCCTCGGTGCCGAAATCCGCTTCAACGGTCCAGAACTCGGTCGTGATAAATTTTTCAATTTGGGATTCACGCTCGCAAATCAGCCGGAGAGCGACCGATTGCACGCGACCGGCCGATCGGCTGCCAGGGAGTTTGCGCCACAGAACGGGCGATAGCGTAAATCCGACGAGATAATCGAGGGCGCGTCGCGCCAGATAGGCGTCGACCAGATGTTCATCAAGGCCACGCGGTTGTTTGATCGCCTCAAGGATGGCGGATTTGGTAATTTCATGGAACACAATCCGCTGGACTTCGACGCCTTCGAGGACGTTGCGGTCACCCAGAACCTCCTGAACGTGCCACGAGATGGCCTCGCCCTCTCGATCAGGATCGGTAGCGAGAAACAGGCGGTCGGCGCCGCGGGTGGCATCGGCGATCGCCTTCAGGTGTTTTTCCGAATCGGAGCCGACCTGCCAGATCATGTTGAAATCGGCGTCAGGGTCTACCGACCCATTTTTGGGCGGTAAATCGCGGACATGGCCAAAGCTCGCCAGAACGGTGTACCCGCTGCCGAGATACTTATTGATTGTTTTCGCTTTGGCTGGTGACTCAACGACAACTACGTCCATGGCCGCTCACAACTCGTCAGGTTACAAATACTCCGGAATCCCACCGGACGATGAATTCTATCGTGTCGGGCGTTGTTGGAGGGTTTACAAAACCCCGGAAGCGCTACAAAACCAGCGAAACCCGGTTGCCCGGATGGCGTTCCAAACGTCCTGCAAGCTCCATTTCCAAGAGCACCGTCAGTACGACAGCCGGTGACAATTGGCACTCGCGAAGCAGTTCGTCAACACTTACCGCAACGGGTCCCAATAAATTCTCGATTTGGATACGGGCAGAATCGGGACTGTTTTCCGACACTGAATCAATTGCTTGGACTATTCTCACCGGTTCATTTGGTTCCTCGAAGCGGGGTGGTACTGCGGCCATGAGATGCCCGGTAACATCGTCGGCCGTCTCCGTCAGGATCGCGCCGTCGCGAATAAGTCCGTTGGTTCCCTTATATCTCGGATCCAGCGGCGACCCCGGGATGGCAAAGACTTCACGTCCCTGTTCGAGCGCCATACGGGCGGTAATGAGCGAGCCGGATCGCGGCGCGGCCTCAACTATCAATGTTCCCAGTGAAAGCCCTGAGACCAGCCGGTTGCGCGGAGGGAAGTGGCGCGCGGTGGGCTGCGTGCCGAGGCGCTGTTCGGTAATCACCGCGCCCTCGTTGACGATCCTCTCATACAGCGCCTGGTTTTCCTTCGGGTAGACGATGTCGGCCCCGCCGGCGATTACGGCGATGGTCGCGGCGCTCGGTCGGGCTTCAAGCGCGCCTTCATGGGCTGCCGTGTCGATACCGCGGGCGAGGCCGGATATCACGGTAAATCCATTGCGGCTGATACCCGCTGAAATTTCCCGCGCCAGCCGGCGGCCCGCCGCAGAGGCATTCCGTGCACCAACCACAGCGACCGATGGATGTGAGAGCAGGGCAGAGTCGCCGAGGACGGACAGGACCGGCGGTGGATCGTGAATCGCGGCCAGTGCTTCCGGATAATCGGGTTCGCACAGCGCGATCATTCGACCACCGAGTTCAGACAGCGCGGTAATCTCTTCTTCAATCTCTCTGACGGGAGCGATACGGATCGCGCGCTTGCGTCCGCCGCGGCGCGACAGCTCCGGCGCCGCTTCGATTGCCCGCCCCGCGTCGTCAAAATGCTCGATGAGCGTCAGAAACGTCGCTGGGCCGACATTTTCACTACGGAACAGCCTCAGCCAGTCCCGGCGTTCTGTGTCGGTGAGCGTTCTTTTCTCCATTACGCCAGCTTCTCCGCCATCAGGAAGATGATTTTGACCCAATGCGACTTTCTTCGCCACGAAACAACCTGCGGATATTTCCGATATGGCGGAACCAGACGAGCGCGCAGATGATGACACAGAATTCCATTATCTGCGGCGTGGAAAGCATATATGCAATAACTGGCGCCGCCAGCGATGCGACCAGTGCCGCCAGTGATGAATAGCGAAGCAGGGCCAGGACAGCAATCCATACCGCCAGCACGGCGAGGCCGGTCTGCCAGCTCAATGCCAGAATAACGCCCAATGCGGTGGCGACGCCCTTGCCGCCGCTAAAGCGAAGCCATATGGGAAAGAGATGTCCGAGCATGGCGCCCAGGCCGCTAACGATCGCAATATCGGGGCCGTAGTAATTTCCCAGCCAGACCGCGAGGGCTCCCTTGCCGGCATCGAACAGAAGGGTCGTGGCCGCCAGGCTCTTTCGGCCGGTTCGCAGTACGTTGGTGGCGCCGATATTGCCGGAGCCTATCCCCCGGATATCGCCCAGGCCGGCAAATCGCGTAAGCAGCAAGCCGAACGGGATGGAACCCAAAAGATATCCACAGGCAAGCGCTGCAGCGATGTACGGACCTGAATACGACCAGCTAATTGGGTCAATCAATTTATTTCCCTCGCATTTACAGCACTTTGGCGCTCGGTGCAGACGATCCAGATGAACCTATCTAGCCAGCCTGTCGCGTAGATCGCAAGCCGGAGCATACGGGAATTTGAAAATAGAGTCTGGAAAGTGACACAGAGTCGCAAAAAATCTACACATCGCGAATTTGGTGGACTAATATACTTGTGGCGTAAGTGGACTGGCCCGCAATGGGCTGGCAGCCAAATATAAAACCAAATTCCCGGGCGAAATGCTCCGGGGGCAAAGGGAGAGTTGGATGCAGTTCGATCCGAGTCATCGGGAAATGACTAATATGGCCGCAATTGCGGGCGAAGTGACGCTGTTTCGCGCCGTAATCGCCCGGGCCTTCCATGATGCGCTAAACCGGCGCGGTGAGGATGGCAAGGCGGCCGACAGCGAGGCGCGCGAGGCGCGTATGCTGCGCGAGGAAGCTCGCGAGTGGCTGTTGAGTGACAGCGTCGATTTCCGCCGTATTTGCCAGTGGGCGTTACTGGAACCGGAAGCGGTTCGCGATTCGGCCAAGAGGTCGCTGAACGTGTTCGAAGAAGCTGGAAGCGAAGGAAACGCTGGTCGCGCGGCTGCATAGAGGCCGCGTTTTCTCTCTGGTAATTACTGACGGCTGCGAAGGATAGCGATCAGGCGAGTCAACTCGTCCGCTATCCTGCGGTCGACATCCGACGGTATTGGCGGGGCAAGGGCTGCACGCCTTATTGTCTCGAATTTTCGCAGCGTTTGATCGCGGTCTCCGCTGATCTCGGACATCTCAAAGCGCGTTATCCCGGTCACCACATAGCGCTTTCCAAGCGGCCCGGTGACCACCCAGTATTCCGGCAGCGCCCCATAGGGAATACCTGTCCGATAATGCTCCATCTCATGGTTACGGACGTCCCTGTCTATTCTTGTTAGTTGCTGTTCGAGTGAAATTTCCCTGATGGTAAGGCCGCGGGAATCCACCCCCGCTCCGACCGCTTTGGCGCGGGATTCCTCTTTGATAATCCGGTCGATATCCGATTGGTGCCGGGCGGCGGCGCGTTCATGTCTGGTGCGGTCCTGAAAGGACAGGATGCGCCGCAGATCGAAGATCGGAGTGATGATCTCGGGCCGCGATCCATAACCCCGAAGGGGCTGCGGGGCGACACGAACTGAAGGCTCCGGTGGCAGCACGCCATCCGGTCGCAAGGTGAGGGGGCCCACATCCGATGGCGACGCGGGCTGGCCCGGGGCGGTCTGAACGATATTGCCGTCTTTGTTCCGTCGAAGCGTGCCGATTTTAGAGGGCGCTTCCGGTAAGGACTGCTTATGCGCGGTCGGCGGGGATGTTGCCGATTTCGCAGGCTGTCCCGCCGATTTCGCAGGCTGTCCCGCCGATTTCGTAGGCTGTCCCCATGACGGCGGCACCGGCAGGGCGAGCAACATCAGGACACCGAGGCGTGCCGCAAGGACGGTCCTGCTCACGCCTCGGCTGTTCCCGAAGATCGCAGTGTCATTCAGTCCGCTGGATCAGATGATATCCAAAACTGGTTTCCACGACGTCGCTGAGCGCGCCGACTTCGAGGTCAAAGACGGCCTGATCGAATTCGGGGACCATCTGGCCGCGTCCGAATGATCCGAGATCGCCACCCGACGATCCCGACGGGCAATCAGAATGCTGGCGCGCCAGTTCAGCGAACTCTTCTCCGGCTTTGCTCTTCGCCCGTAGATCGGCTATCTCGGTCGCTGCTTCCTCTTTTGTGCGCGATGCTGACGAACTCGCCGCGCCGGCATAGGCAAGAAGGATGTGGGACGCACGTACTTGATCTGACATGGAAATTCTCCTGATTAAAAATTAAGGGAAGCGGGATTCCGGCGGAACCCCGGTCGTTCTTTTTCGGGACTGGGGAGATCCTATTCCGCCGCCTGTCCTGTTTCCTTGATTACGGAATTGGGATTGTACCGTTCCTCAACCATTTGTTTTTTCATCGAAAAGACGCTTTCGACGGTCGTATAGTCCATATAGCCGAGCCTTGCGATGACCTTCATCTTGAGCGTATCGACCCGCCCGTCTTCGGTGATGTAATCATCATTGATATGAACCGCGATGACGCGTCCAAACACGACATGGTGAAATGATTCCACCGCATTGCCCGGCAGAATGACGGTGTCGTGATAGACGCATTCGAAATGAGCCGGCGATTCGGCAACGCGCGGCGGCTTGACCAGATTGGACGGCGCGGCGGTCAATCCGACCTCGGCCAGTTCATCGGTTTCTGAATCAAGAATCCAGCTGGTATCGCTCATCTGCTGGCGGGTGTCCCAGGTCGCCAGATTGAAGACGAATTCGCCGGTTTCCTCCGCGTTGACCACGGTGTCCTTTCTGGTGCCGTCATCGCGGCAGCCCGCCGAGAACATGACGTAGGGCGGGTTGTACGACAGGGCATTGAAAAAACTGAACGGCGCCAGATTGGCGATCCCGTCCTTGCTGAGCGTGCTGATCCAGCCAATCGGACGCGGTACGGTCAGCGCCTTGATCGGGTTATAGGGCAGCCCGTGGTCGTTCTTTTCAGTCTCGTAATACATGACGATCAGGATCCTTGTAGATTTGGGGCATTAAACCGTTCCGGGCGGTATTTTTCCAGTCCACAGTTAGGTCGGCGGGTTTGAGGCGTCCCTGACGTTTCAGGCGAGGCCGGTCCGGACCATCGCCCAATACACGATGACGGGAACAGTGATGGCGGCCAGCAGTGTTTCGAGCGACAGGATAGCCGCCATCAGGGGGGCGTCGCCGCCCAGTTGCCGGGCCAGAACATACGATGCCGGCGACGCCGGTGTTGCTGCGAACAGCATGACGACAACAAAGGCAACCGATTCCAGCCCGAAATAGATTGCGAGTGCAGCGCCGACCACCGGCATAATCAGGAGTTTTAAAACGCAGGTCACGGCCAGACCAATGACACGGGCGCTAT
>JBLHKG010000163.1:0-5635 GCA_047619835.1 Alphaproteobacteria bacterium | reverse complement strand
TTCATCGCCGGCGATAAAATAGGCCGGACAGATGATTCCCAATCCACGTGTTTTATCAATGACATGGGGCTTGGTCTTCAGTTTGCATCTGCGGCAGGTCTAGCCTATCGCAAAGCCAAGGCAGCCGGGTTGGGCAATGAGCTGCCAACCGACTGGTTCACCGAAGACGTACATCCCTGACGCCGTTGGCCTCAGGTGCCCCTTTAAGACTACTCATAACCGTATTAAAGTAGGTTTATCTCTTCCTTTTCACTGTCTAGTTGGAGTTAAAAAATGCGCACCAGACAAATCCTCACGGGCATCGGCGCGATAGCCGCGTTCATACTGCCCCCGGCTACCGTACATGCCGATGCCGTTTCAGATTTTTACGGCAAGCGAAACTTTGAGATTCACGTTGGTTTCGCTGCGGGCGGCGGATACGACACCTACGCAAGATTGTTGTCGCGTTATATTGGCAACCATATCCCCGGCAAGCCTAACGTCGTCGTCAAGAACCGCACAGGAAGCGCCACCGTCAAGCTCACCAACCTGCTCTACAATAAGGGGCCGATGGACGGCTCGGTCATGGGCATGGTCGCGCGCGGAATCCCGACGCACGCATTGCTGGGGGGTACCGGTGCTAAGTTCGACCCGACCAAATTCCACTGGGTCGGCAGCATGAATAATGAAGTGAGCGCCTGCATGGTCCATAAGCGTTCGGGCGCCAAGACCTTTGCCGATCTTCTCAAAACAAAGGTTGTCGTCGGCGGTCAGGGCGCATCATCCGATTCTGACCAGTTCTCGAATTTCCTGAACAATCTGATGGGCACAAAGTTCAAGCTGATTACCGGTTACCCGGGGACGGCGGTCACAGTACTCGCGCTTGACCGCGGCGAAGTAGACGGAATCTGCGGCTGGTCCTGGACCAGCGTGAAGAAAATGCGGGGCCATGAGGTGAAAGCGGGCAATATCTATCCGGTTCTTCAAATGGCGCTCAAAAAACACCCTGAACTGCCCAATATACCGTTGATAACGGATTTTGCGCGTACCCATGAACAGCGCAAGCAAATGGAGCTGATTTTCTCGCGCCAGACCATCGGTCGGCCCTTCCTGCTGCCCCCGCGCGTACCAAAGGATCGGGTCGCGGCCATCCGGAAAGCCTTTATCGATACGATGAAGGATGCGGCATTCCTGGCAGCAATCAAGAAGTCAAAACTCGAGCTCAGTTGGGTCACCGGTGACGAAGTTCAAAAACTTGTCGAAAGCGTGTTGTCGACACCCAAGAGCATCATCGCCGCGACCAGACAGAACCTGTATCCCCGCGGCAAGCTCCAGCAGGCCAAGCTGACCTATATCGACGCCAAGGGTAAAATCAGCAAGATCCAGCGGGGCGGTCGCAGACTCATACTCTCGGTCGACGGCAAGAAGGTCAAAGTCGGGATCTCCGGTAGTGGCACAAAAATAATGGTCGATGGCAAAAAAGCCAAACGAAAAGCCTTTAAAACCGGAATGGTCTGCACCGTCAGCTATCTTGGCCACGGCACCACGGCGCAGTCGGCAGACTGCAAATCATAGACAGGTCTGTTACAAGAACAGCGCCGCCTGGTTTCCGGGCGGCGCTGTTTGTTTATCGCGACCTCATTCCGCTTCAAATAGTTTGAACGCCCTATGAACACCGACGCAACGTCGACAATGGGACGCGACGCCCGGGTTCTGACACTGGTCAGCACCGGGCATTTCATGAGCCATTACTCGCAGATGGTCCTGCCCCCGCTTTTTTTGTTGATGAACGCAGATCTCGGAGTGAGCTTTGCCAAGCTGGGGCTGATCGTCACACTGATCAACCTTTCAGGGGCGATTGTTCAAATACCGGTCGGATTTCTTGTCGACAGGATTAGTGCCAAAGCCCTTCTAATCGCCGGGCTGCTGGTAAAGACCTTTGCGCTCGGTGCGATGGCTTTCACCGATTCCTATGCAATGTTGTTGGTTTTAGCCGTTCTTGCCGGGTTCGGACACAGCGTCTTTCACCCCGCCGATTATGCAATCCTCATGTCGAGCGTAGATGAGAGCCGCATTGGCCGCGCCTTCAGCATTCATACCGCATCGGGCAATGCCGGCTCGGCCATCGCGCCACTCCTGATCATTATGATCGCGACACAGTGGGGTTGGAGAGGCGCCCTAATTTCTATCGCCATCTTCGGAGCGATTACGGCACTGGCGATAATCATGCAAACGAACGTAATCAAGGATCACGTCAGCGCCGAAAAGAAGAAAGGAAAATTCTCGTTCACCCCGACAGCCATAATTGACGGCTGCAAACTCCTTCTCCGACCAAACATACTGATCCTATACCTGTTCTTCGTTATCACGGCGATGATCACAGTCGGTATCAACAGCATGACCGTCACAGCTCTCACACAGAGTCACGGTATCGCAATGACGATGGCTGGGACGGTGTTGACGACTTATCTGGTTGGCGGACTGCTTGGAATTCTCGTTGGCGGCGTCATCGCTGACAAAACAGATCGCCATAATCTGATCGCGGGATGCGCATTTGTGCTCTCTGCGGCCTTGTTCGTGCTTATTGGTGCCTATGCCCTGCCACCGGTAGTCCTCATGGCCTGTTATGGCCTGCTAGGGGTCGCTTTGGGGCTAATTCGCCCGGCCCGCGACATGATGGTCAAGGCGATCACACAAAAAGGGGATGCCGGCAAAATGTTCGGATTTATGTCCAACGGGCATTTTCTCGGCGGGGCCATTGTCCCGGTTCTGCTGGGTTGGGTCGTCGATCAGGGCGAGGTCCGCTGGGTGTTCTGGCTCGGCGCCATATTTTCGATCACCGCGCTGCTGTCGTTGATCACCACAACAACAGGCGCCAAATCAGGCGATCACACTCCGTAAGAAAGAATTATTGAGCCCGCTAAGCCGCTTTTCCGGTCGCGCGACGCTGCCGCCGTGCTGGCCCGCCCTTCTTTTCATCGTCTTCAAACAATTCAGCGAGTTTATCCATCATGGTGCCACCGAGCTGCTCGGCGTCCATGATAGTCACCGCGCGCCGGTAGTACCGGGTCACGTCATGACCAATGCCGATGGCAACGATTTCCACCGGTGAACGGGTTTCCACCCAATCAATGGCGCCCCGAAGATGGTTCTCCAGATAATTGCCGGGATTGACGGAAAGCGTTGAATCATCGACGGGCGCCCCGTCGGAAATGACCATGAGGATCCGCCGCTGCTCGGATCGTGCGGCCAATCGACTATGTGCCCAGAGCAACGCCTCGCCATCGATGTTCTCTTTCAACAGCCCCTCGCGGAGCATGAGGCCAAGACTTTTGCGCGCCCGCCGATAAGGTGCGTCTGCACTCTTGTAAATGATGTGACGCAGATCATTGAGCCGACCTGGACCCGAGGGCTTCCCATCGGCCAGCCATTTCTCGCGCGACTGCCCGCCCTTCCAGGCCCGCGTGGTAAAGCCAAGGATCTCGACCTTTACGCCGCAGCGTTCAAGCGTCCGCGCCAGAATATCCGCGCTCATTGCCGCGACCGCGATCGGCCGGCCACGCATTGAACCGGAATTATCGATCAACAGGGTTACGACTGTATCGCGGAACTCTGTTTCATGTTCCATCTTGTAGGATAGCGGATGCGTCGGATTGGTGACGACACGCGACAGACGTGCCGCATCCAGCATTCCCTCTTCGAGGTCAAATTCCCAAGAGCGCGACTGCTTGGCCATCAGACGCCGTTGAAGCCGGTTGGCCAGCTTTCCGATGATACCCTGAAGATGCGACAGCTGCTGATCGAGATGATGGCGCAGCCGGGTCAACTCCTCCAATTCGCACAGATCGAGCGCGTCGATGGTCTCGTCGAATTCTGTCGTATAGGCCGCATAGCGGGCTTTGCCCGCCTCGCCGTCGGCCTGGCCCCGCCTGCGACGCTCGGAATCCGGCATGTCCTCGTCATCAGCACCGGTCATCGCATCTTCGTCGGACTGCTCAGCGCCTTCATCTTCTTCTGATTCTTCTGAATCTTCTTCGCCGCTCGGCGCCTCAGTGCTCTCCGAGGTGTCGCTGTCATCCTCGTTTTCTTCTTCTGATTCTTCGGGGTTTTCTTCGCTTATCTGCTCGTCGCCGTCTTCACCCTCATCTTCGAGATCGAGAAGGTCCAGATGGAACAGAACCTTGTCGAGAGATTTGGCGAAAGCCTCCTGGTCCGCAATATTCGCGCGAAGATCCTCAAAATCAGCGCCGACCCGTGTTTCAAGAAAGTTGCGCCAATGGCCGAGCGCATTCTGCGCCGAAGCCGGCAGTTCTTCGCCGGTGAACTGTTCGCGACATAACAGCCCGACGACATCGGCAAGCGTCACATCCTCACGATCGTTGACCCTTGCATATCCTGCCTGATTGCAGCGCTCTTCAAAGGCAGCCTGAAGATTTCCCTTTACGCCCTTGTAGACATCCGCACCGAGCGCTTCGACTCGGACCTGCTCCAGCGCCTCGAACACGGCGCGGGCTTCCGGCGCAGCGGGAGCCCATTGTTTATGGATATCCTCGTCATGGAACTTCATGCGCAGCGCCATGGCATCCGCCGCACCCCGCAGATGAGCAACATCCTCTTCCTTCAGGTCACGCGGCGGGGCCGGCAGACGGGCGTTGTCACCTACCAGACGTGCCTCGGACCCGAAGGTCAGCTGCAGCTCCTCGTTCTCGGAAATGGCCCGCATTGCCGCGGCCGTCACCTGGCGGAAATTTTCGACCGGGTTTTCGTCAGACGCCATACTTACCTTCGACTATGGTTGAGTTGGTCAGGCGCGGGCCGCCACGACGGCCTTGTATCCCGCAAGCTCTTCACCAAAACAGCGCTGGTAATACTCAGCAACCGTCGAGCGTTCGAGCTCATCGCACTTGTTGAGGAAGGTCATCCGGAAAGCTGTCCCGAGATCGCCAAATATCTGGGTATTCTCGGCCCAGGTAATGCATGTCCGCGGCGACATGACGGTCGAAATATCGCCTGCCATAAATCCCGCTCGGGTCAGATCAGCGATACGCACCATCGCCGATACCTGTTCACGCCCCTGTTCCGTATTATAGGCAGGGACTTTGGCAATGACGATCGCCACTTCCTTGTCATGCGGCAGATAGTTGAGCGTCGCCACCAGATTCCACCGGTCCATCTGGGCCTGGTTGATCTGCTGGGTGCCGTGATAAAGCCCCGTTGTATCGCCCAGCCCAACCGTATTCGCGGTCGCGAACAGACGGAAGGCTGGATGGGTATGGATGACCTTGTTCTGGTCGAGCATCGTCATCTTGCCGCCGGCTTCGAGAACCCGCTGAATCACAAACATAACATCCGGCCGCCCGGCATCATATTCATCGAACACCAGCGCTGTTGGATGCTGTACCGCCCAGGGCATGATGCCCTCGCGGAACTCCGTGACCTGCTTGCCGTCCTTGAGAACGATGGCATCCTTGCCGACCAGATCGATCCGACTGATATGGCTGTCGAGATTCACCCGAATGCACGGCCAGTTCAAATGCGCCGCGACCTGCTCAATATGGGTGGATTTGCCGGTGCCATGATAGCCCTGAATCATGAGCCGCCGGTCGTGCTTGAACGCGGCTAGAATTGCGATTGTCGTATCGTGATCGAAGCAATA
>JBLHKG010000162.1:0-5637 GCA_047619835.1 Alphaproteobacteria bacterium | reverse complement strand
GTGCGGCTCAACGGTGCCGAAATCGATATTGAAGGATAAGGATTAGATTATGACCGACAGCAGCAACGACGTCTTTGAGATCATGCATAACATGCGGGCGATGCGGCGGCTCAAGACCGACCCGGTGCCCGACGACCTTATCTACAAAATCCTCGATGCCGGGCTGCACGCGCCGAACAGCGGCAATACCCAGAAATACCGTTTTATGGTGGTCAAGGATCTGGAGATAAAGAAGAAGGTTCAGGTCTGTTACCAGAAGGCGTTCGACGAACATGTTTCGGCCAGTTACCAGTCGCGCGCGATCCCGCCCGGCTCTGACGAGGCGCGCTATCACCGCCAACATGAGGCCGTCGCCTATCTGACCGAGCATTACCATGAAGCTCCGGTGTGGATCGTTGCCTGTCTCGAACATGGCGATCAGGCCCCGACGCACCTGTCCGGCGCCTCGGTCTACCCGGCAGTGCAGAATATGATGCTGGCGGCGCGGGCGCTCGGGCTCGGCACCAACCTGACCACACGGGCGATGCGATACCAGAAAGAGTGCGAGGAAGCGCTTGGCCTGCCACCAGGCGTCCATTGCTACGCCATCCTGCCGATTGGCTATCCGATGGGAAAATTCGGCCCGACCCGGCGCGGCGAGATGAACGAATTCGTCTATCTCGACAAGTGGGGCGTTCCCTTCTCCGACAGATAAGGCCCAACATGCGCCAGCTCGACCAACCTGGACGTTCGACGGTCCATGCCCCGAGCGGCATGGCCGCGACCTCGCATCCGCTATCGACCTCTGCCGCGATCCGCATCCTCCAGCAGGGCGGCAATGCGATGGACGCGGCGATTGCCGCCTGTGCAACGCAATGTGTCGTCGAGCCTCAATCAACCGGCATCGGCGGCGATTGTTTCTGCCTCTATTCCCCGAAAGGCGGCAATGGGGGCGAAGGCGTGGTTGCCTTCAACGGTTCGGGGCGCGCGCCGGCCGCAGCAACGGTGGAGTGGTATCTGGAGCAGGGCATTCGGACAATCGACCGCCATACGCCGCATGCGGTAACCATCCCGGGCGCGGTCGATGCCTGGTCGCAGCTCATTGCCGATCATGGCACGATGACGCTGGGCGAGGTTCTGCAGCCCGCCATCGATTACGCGACCAACGGCTTCCCGGTCCACCATCGTCAGCATCGTGACTGGACCGACTGCGCCCCGCTACTGGCCCGTGATGCGGCGGCAGCAAAATATTATCTGAAAGACGGCAAGGCCCCGGCGCTCGGCAGCATGGTCCGCCTGCCGCAGCTCGCCAGATCGCTCAAGACCATCGCCGAAAAAGGCCGCGACGGGTTCTATGAAGGCTGGATCGCCGAGGATATCGTTTCGTACCTTCGCGGTAAGGGCGGGCTGCAGACGCTCGAGGATTTCAGCGCAACGCGCGGTGACTATGTCACCCCGGTCAAAACCAGCTATCGCGGCTATGAGGTTTATGAATGCCCACCCAATGGCCAGGGCATCGTTGCGCTCGCCATGCTCAATATCCTGTCGGGTTTTGATCTCGCCTCTCTCGACCCGCTATCACCCGAGCGCTTTCATCTGGAGATTGAAGCGGCACGGCTGGCCTATCGCGACCGCAACGCAGCCCTGGGCGATCCCGCTTTTGCCGACATCCCGGTTGATGACTGGCTGTCCGCCGACCATGCCGACAGGACGCGCGCGCTGATCGACCCGGACAGACGGCTCAAAGCCCTGCCCCCGTCGGACCTGCCGCTGCATGGCGACACGGTTTATCTGACGGTGGTCGACCGGGATCGAAACGCGGTGAGCTTCATTAATTCGGTGTTCAGTGGATTTGGCTCCTGTCAGGTGTCACCGGAGAGTGGCGTGGTGCTGCATAACCGGGGACAGGGCTTTGTCATCAATCCCGGCCATGCAAGCTGCATCGCGCCCGGCAAGCGGCCGATGCACACCATCATCCCCGGCATGCTGATGAAGAACGGCAAGGCACAAATGCCGTTTGGCGTGATGGGCGGTCATTACCAGGCCTGTGGCCATGCGCATCTGCTGACCAACCTGCTCGACTGGGACATGGATTTGCAGGAGGCCATCGATTACCCCCGCGCCTTCCCCGATGTGTTCGATGCCGACGGCGTGGTCGAGGTTGAAAGCGGCGTACCGGCGGAGACCCGCGCCGGGCTCGAGCGGCTAGGCCACAGGATCGTTACCGCGGCCCGGCCCATCGGCGGCGCGCAGGCGATCTGGATCGACTGGGAGCAAGGCGTCCTGCGCGGCGCGTCCGAGCCCCGCAAGGACGGCCAGGCCATAGGATATTAAGTGATCGGGTATTAAGTGATCGGGTATTAACGATCGGATATTGAGGGAGAACACGCCATGAGCCCATCACCACGACAGATAAAACTCGGCATGTTCATGCGCGAGGCCGGTCATCACATCGCCGCCTGGCGCACCCAGGAAGCGCCGAAGAGCCCCGGCAATAATCTCGCGCATAATATTGAGGTCGCCCAGCTGGCCGAGAGCGGGCTGTTCGACATGCTGTTCTGGGCCGATTCCGCCGGCATCTGGGGCGGCGACAAGGAAGCGCTCAGCCGCCTGTGCCGTGTCGCCTGGATTGAGCCGCTCGCCCTGCTGTCGGCCTTCGCGGCGGTCACCAAACATATCGGGCTGGTCTGCACCGCCACCACCACCTATGAGCAGCCCTTTTCCCTCGCCCGCCGGTTTGCCTCGCTCGATGTGATGAGCGGCGGTCGCGCAGGGTGGAATCTCGTCACCTCGGCCAATGCGGCGGAAGCCCATAATTTCGGCAGCGACCAGCACGCGGCGAAGTCTGATCGCTATCGCCGTGCGGCCGAGTTTGCCGAAGTGGTGCAGGGGCTCTGGAACAGCTGGGACGATGACGCGTTTGTCGAAGACAAGGAGGCCGGGCTGTTTTTCGACCCGGACAAGCTCCATGTCCTCAACCATGAGGGTGAGCATTTTCGGGTGAAGGGACCGCTCAATGTGCCGCGCTCGGCGCAGGGCCACCCTGTCATGGTGCAGGCCGGCGCCTCGGAGGACGGGCGCGAGCTTGCCGCCGCCACCGCTGACGTGATCTTCGCCGCCACCCCGACCATCGAGTTGGGCCGCGCCTATTACGCCGACATCAAGCAACGCGTCGCCAAGCACGGGCGCAACCCCGATCACGTCAAGATCATGCCCGGCGTCGCCGCGACAGTCGGTAGGACATCCGAGGAAGCCGCCGCAAAACATGACCGGCTGCAAAAGCTGATCCATCCGCAGCTCGGCGTGCGGCAGCTCTCCAACTATGTCGATTATGATCTGTCGTCCTTTCCCATCGATGGGCCGCTGCCGGAGATTCCCCAGACAGAAATATCCAACAGTCGGGTCGATCTGCTGGTCGAGATGGCAAGACGCGACAATCTGACCATCCGCCAGCTATACGAGGCGATCTCCGGTGGGCGCGGCCATTTTACGGTTCAGGGCTCGCCGACAGAAATTGCCGACACGCTGGAGGAATGGTTCACCACCGGCGCGGCGGACGGGTTCAATTTCCTCTCCCCGACGCTACCCGGCGGACTACGCGATTTTATCGATCTGGTGATCCCGGAATTACAGCGCCGCGGCCTGTTCCGTACCGAGTATGAGGGCACGACCCTGCGCGAAAATCTCGGCCTGCCTCGCCCGGTGGACCGGTCCGGCATGCAGGATCGTCAATAACTTAAATTCAACCGCCGTTGAAACGACTTAGAAAGGCCGCCAGCGCCAGCGTTCGTTCGCCGGCATCCATCGTGCGATGCTGATATCGGTAAGACAGGCGGAAACGCACATGGCCTACGCCGAGCTCGTCGGTCCTGGTGCCGATGATTTCGGCGACCTCGACGGTCTGGCGTTCATTGATCGCCTCGAAGATCGCGCCGGGTTCGACCACCGGGCGCGCCGGCAGCGCCTCAAACAGCAACCAGCGCGGCCAGAACCTGCTGTGCGACGACATCCCGGCGATCCTCTCCAAATTCCTCGTGCTGATGGGAGGTCGTGCGTGCAGATCAAGTGACCAACACGACACATCCTCAGCCGAACGTTTATCACAAAGGATCGTGGCCCTTGCGTGACAAAGTTGGGACAATATTGAGGCGGGGATTGCGGCTGAAATTTTGCCGGTTTTATTCCGGCAGCAACCGCAGCGGCGCCGCCGGGATACGCCATTCTTTCACAGCCTCCCCCGCCAGCAGCTTGGTGATCTCGCGCTGCCAGATGCGGCGCAGCAGGATGGGTTTGGCGTCGGTCGGGGCGAGATGCTCGGGGGGACGCCCCCGCACCGATCCCTGCCCCACCTGGGTGACGTAATCCTCGATGATAAAGCGGGTATTGGCCTGCATGTCGCCCGGCAGATCTTCCAGCGACATGTCGCCGGCGAGGATTTTCTCGGCGAGGTCCCAGCGGATCTCTTCGTCCTCCTCCATCTGCTGGTAACGTGCCTCGGCATAAGCATCGGCTGCCGCGCCCTCCAGCGGGGTGCGCGTCACGTCGAAATTGACATAGGCGCCGTCATTGATCGGCACGGTGAACACCATCTTGGTGTCCCACAGATCCTGATCCTCATAGCCCCGCGCCCGGGTTTTCTGCCAGAACTGGAACGCCACCGGCATGAAGAAATGCGCCTCGGCGCGCAGCCCCATGGTCTCCTTTGTTTCTCCTATGCCGGGCAGCCGGTCGGCCTTGTAGCCATAGTCGGTCTCCTCGACCGCTTCGCGCCGCAGCACGAGATAATGGTCCCAGCCCTTGGCAATCGACGTCGCGCGATGGACCCAGGGGACATGCCCCATATCGTTATCGAGCCGGTTCCAAAACCCGATGGGCAGAATCTCCGGCGGGTCGGCAACGATGATTCCCGGCAGATCGAGATCCGGATACGCCGGAAACGGCGGTGGTTCGCCGTCGCCGAGAAAGGCGAAGATCAAGCCGAGATATTCGCGCGAAGGGTAGCTGCGCAGCTTGATCCTGTCGCAGAACGGCGTCTGTTCGTTGGGTTGTTCGACGCACTGCCCGGCGCCGTCATACCGCCAGCCGTGATAACGGCAGCGGATGCTGCTCCCCTCGACCCAGCCGACGGAAAGCTGTGTGCCGCGATGCGGGCAGCGGAAATCGACAATCCGGGCGACGCCGTCTTCGCCGCGATAGAGGGTAAATTTCTCACTCAGCATCTCGAGCGGCTTTGTCCGGCCCGGCTTCAAATCCCGCGCGCGATACACCGGCAGCCAGAAGCAGCGCAGATAGCGCCCCGAGGGCGTTGCCGGGCCTACCGGCTCCAGATCGGCAAATTTCAGCGTCGCCATGGCTGCTCCCTGCGTCGTCACTACGATTCAATTTTCATCGCAGAATACATCGAAATCCGACCTTCGTTACCCCCCAACGCCATCCTCGCGTCTTCAAAAGAAGCTTGACGAGACCATCAACATCCCCAAACCTTGTGGGGTTAAGTTGCATCGCATGATACAAAACAACGAAGATGGGAGGCTTCCGATGAAGATCAAAACAGTTCGCACAGCCGCAATCACGGCTGCGGCGCTGAGCATGGCATTTGCCCTGGCGCCAACCGCCAACGCCGAAACCCCGGCCGAATTCTACGCCAGGCAGAATCTC
>JBLHKG010000161.1:0-5659 GCA_047619835.1 Alphaproteobacteria bacterium | reverse complement strand
AATCCGGGTTAATGGGGAAAAAGGTCCTTAAGGTAACGCTTATGGTCTTATTGCTTCCTGTTGCCGTAGTTGGCTTGTCGATTGGTCTCGCATTCGTCTTCGTGTTGTTTACGGCAGGCCAGTGAAAATTTTTCTCGCGTCCCAAAGGCGCAAACTTGGCTTTCCCTCTACCGTTTACCCCTGATTTCCCCTATTTAGACACCATGACAAACAGCATCAGCACTATCAACAGACGCCGCAGCGTCGCGGTTCGGGTCGGCAACGTGATGGTTGGCGGCGACGCGCCGATTGTCGTGCAATCGATGACCAATACCGATACCGCGGATGTTGCCTCGACCGTCCAGCAGGTGGCGGAACTCGCCCGTGCCGGCTCCGAACTGGTCCGCATCACCGTTGATCGGGAAGATTCGGCGAAAGCCGTCGCGCCAATTCGCGATGCGCTGGCCAAACAGGGCATCGAGGTGCCGCTGGTCGGCGATTTTCACTATATCGGCCACCAGCTGCTGACCAAATACCCTGACTGCGCCGAAGCGCTCGCCAAGTACCGTATTAATCCCGGCAATGTCGGGTTCCGCGAAAAGCGCGATGTCCAGTTCTCGACCATGATCGAGTTGGCGCTTAAATATGACCGGCCGGTGCGGATCGGTGTCAATTGGGGCAGTCTGGATCAGGAACTGCTGACCCATCTGATGGATGAGAACGCCGCGCTGGACACGCCGCGCGAAGCAATTGAGATCATCCGGGAAGCGATGATCCAGTCGGCGCTGCTGTCTGCTGACCGTGCAAAAGAAATCGGTATGGGGCCGGAGAAAATGATTATTTCCTGCAAGGTCTCGGAAGTGCAGGATCTGATTTCGGTTTATCAGGACATCGCCGCGCGTTGCGATTATGCGCTGCATCTCGGCCTGACCGAGGCAGGCATGGGCTCAAAGGGTATCGTCGCCTCGACTGCCGGGATGGCGGTGCTGCTGCAGCAGGGGATTGGCGACACCATCCGGGTTTCGCTGACGCCGGAGCCGGGCGGTGACCGTACGCGTGAAATCATCGTCGCCCAGGAAATGCTGCAGACCATGGGGCTGCGCTCCTTCGTGCCGCTGGTGACGTCCTGTCCCGGCTGCGGGCGGACCACCAGCACGGTGTTTCAGGACCTCGCCCAAAAAATCCAGGCCCATCTTCGCAACAGGATGCCTGAATGGCGCGAGCGCTATGTGGGTGTCGAGGAGATGAACGTCGCCGTCATGGGCTGCATCGTCAACGGGCCGGGCGAAAGCAAATACGCCAATATCGGTATTTCGCTGCCTGGCACCGGGGAAGAACCCGCCGCGCCGGTGTTTATCGATGGCAAAAAGGAAATGACGCTGCGGGGCCCCGGCATCGCCGAGGAATTCCACGGCATCGTCGATGACTATGTCGACCGCCATTATGCCAAAAAGCGTATCGACGCCTAATCCGGGGTTTTAGGGGGCGGCGTAATGTTGACCTCCTTGTCGGCCACCTCCCGCTGCGTCAGCAGAATCGATGAGGCAACGATCACCGCGCCGCCGACCCAGACCCAGATTACCGGCCATTCGTTGAACAGCACGAGGCCAAACGCCGCCGCAATCGGCAGCCGCAGGAAATCGAGTACGATCACCACGGTGGCATCCGCCGCGGCATAGGCGCGCGACAGGGTGCGCTGGGTGCAGGCGCCGAACGCCCCCATCACCAGCAACCAGAAAAACTGCTCGAATGTCGGGGTGGTCCAGACAAAGATCGCTGCAATCAGGGCCAACGGCGCCATGCAGATGCCCTGATATAGCGCGATGGTATCGGGGTGTTCCGTACGGGACAGATATTTGATCATGATCGTGTTGCAGACCGTCATTGCCACCGCGCCGAACGCCCAGAGAATACCCGGATTGATCTCGACAAATCCGGGCCGCACGACAATCAGCGCGCCGATCAGCCCGATGCCAATGGCCGCCCAGCGCCGCGTCCGCGCGATCTCGCCCAGGATGAGGATCGCCGCGATGCATCCGAACACCGGCCGGGTGAAGCCAATCGCGGCAATATCGGCCAGCGGGATCAGCGCCGCGGCGAAGAAATACCCGACCAGGCTCAGATAGGCGGTGACGCCCCGGAAGGCGAAGATCTTGAATTTGGTCGTACTGAGAACCGCCCCGCGCCGCTGGAAAACCAGCGGCGACAGGAAACACAGCCCGAAGATCGCCCGGAAGAACACGATGACAAAGACATGCAGATCGGGCGCCAACATCCGCGCTACGGTCATCATGCTGGTGAAGGTGACGGCGGTGAGCGATATCCAGAAGCCGGCGCGTACCGGGCCGGGCAGGGCGTTAAAGCGGTCGGCAATTGCCTGTGTAGAGGGCATATGGGGGTTCTTCTGAAGGGTCCGGACGGCGATGAGCGGGTGGGGTTGGGAGTACTTATCCCGGTTTCTGTTTTCCTTATCGCATTGTGGCCCCATATTGGGCCGATGGGAAAGGCAGACGACATATCATTTCGGGGCGGATCGGTTCCCGTGACAGCGCTTGAGTTCAGCTATATCCGTGCCTCGGGCCCCGGCGGGCAGAACGTCAACAAGCTGGCGACGGCGGCACAGCTGCGCTTTGATGCCGCAGGCTGTCCCGCCATAGATCCGGTGATGATGACGCGTCTTCGCATCCTGGCCGGGCAGCGCATGACAATGGCGGGGGTAATTGTCATTACCGCCCGTCGCTTTCGCCGGCAGGAGCTAAATCATAATGATGCGATTGCCCGGCTCGCGGAATTACTGCGCGAGGCCGCAGAGCCGCCGAAATATCGCCGGCCGACCAGGCCCAACAGGGGCGCGAAAGAAAAACGACTAAAGCAAAAGAAAGAGCGCGGGGGAATCAAGCAGGGCAGGGGCCGGATTGGCGGTTCCGATTTCTGATCCCGGATGGGCAGGGCCAATTATCAATCCCAATTACCATTCGGGGACTCGACAGGGGGGCGGCGATTCCGGCAGCATGGCACAACATCAAATCTGGAGCGACACATGGCAGACAAGATCGAAAAAACCGATGAGGAATGGCTCAAGGAGCTGACGCCCGAGCAGTTTAATGTCTGCCGGCAGGCAGGCACCGAGCGGCCCTTTACCGGCAAATATAACGAATGGAAAGAGACCGGGATTTTCGTTTGCTCCTGTTGCGGCAATCCGCTTTTTTCATCCGATACCAAGTTCGATTCGGGGACCGGCTGGCCGAGCTTCTATGCCCCGCTGTCGAAGGATGCGGTTGATCTGAACAAGGATTGGGCGATGTTCATGCAACGGGTCGAGGTCGTCTGCAGCAAGTGCGACGCGCATCTGGGCCATGTGTTCAATGACGGTCCCCAGCCGACGGGACAGCGCTACTGCATGAATTCGGTGTCGCTGGATTTCAAAGCGCCTGACGAAACCCAAGATTCCGAATAGAGACACTCCATGATCCTCGTGACCTGCGCCGGCGGCAAGACCGGCCGTGCTATCGTTCCGGCTTTGGCAAAGGCCGGCCAGAATGTGCGCGCGATGGTTGGGCGGCCTGAATCGGCGGCGTCGATTGCCGGGCTTGGCGCGGTGGAAATCGTCTCGGGCGCGCTGATCGATGCCGATGCGGTCGCCTCCGCCCTTCAGGGTGTTGATGCGATCTATTATATAGCTCCCAACATGACGCCCGACGAGCGCCTGATCGGTGACATTGTCATCGACGCGGCGAAGGCGGCAGGCGTTAAACGGTTCATTTTCCATTCGACCCTGCACACCCAGATTGAGGCCCTGCCGCATCACTGGGAACGGCATTTTGTCGAGCAGTCGCTGATCAATTCAGGCCTCGCCTACACCATCCTGCAATGCGGTTCCTATATGCAGAACATGCTGCCGGGCTGGGCAAAGATGGTGGAAACCGGCGTTCATTCGATGGCCTATGACATCGATGCGCCGATGAGCCTGGTCGATCTCGACGATATCGCCGAATTGGCGGTGAAAGTCTCTACCGAGCCGGGGTATGAAAACGCGATCTTCGAAATTTGTGGCGCGGCAATCACGCTGCGGCAGAAGGCGGAAATTCTTTCATACGTCCTCGGAATTCCCATTCGGGCCGAAAAGGAACAGCTGCGCGCATTTCTCGACCATGGCCGGGCGCTCGGCTTCAGCGACTTCGCGCTCGCCACCATGGCGAAGATGTTTCCCTATTACGACGCCCACGGGCTGGTCGGTAACGGAAAGATCCTCGGCTGGATTCTGGGACGGGAGCCCACCGGTTTCGAGAGTTTTGTTCGCCGGGTTTACGCCTCGTAAATTGTTGCCAGAATCGGCTGGCCGAAATCCGGCGCGGCGAGGTCGGGGCACGCACTCGCTGCAACCACGAGATCCATTTCGGCCCTGAAATCGACATAGATCGGCTCCGGCGGCCGTTGGAGAGAATGCTTGATGTCGCCGGTGCTGGTGTCGATATCGACATGCTGAAAGACGTTGAGCGGGCTGGGAATTTCCTCCGGCGCGACATTCCACTGCTTTAGCCCGTCCTGCAGATTCTCCCAGCAGCCATGATCCGGAATTAGAATGTCATCGCCATGGTTATACTGGCCGAGGCGGCCTTCTTCTTTGGCGCGCGCAAAGCGGGGCCCGGAGCAGGTGCCGTATTGCAGATCATGATAGCCCTTTCCGGCAAACTGATCCTCGAGAATGGTCATCATCGGATTGTTGAACTTGGAATAGAGCACGTCGTCGGTCGAGATCCACAGCTTCATATTGTAGACCTTGGTGCGGGCCTGATCGAGCCGTTCCTTGAGGTTGTGCTGATTGAAGCATACGAAATCGATGATCGTCTTCGCTGTCAGGCGGAGGATCTGGCCTTTGGCCATTTCGCGTCCCCAGCCGGAATTTGCGGGTACGTGGTCTTCGGAAATGATGTTCATGATTTTTCTCCCGGCATCAGGGCTGAAGGATGGTGATGGTGGCGTCTGCGCCGGCTGCCGATGTTTCCGCCGCGGGGCAGTTCATCAACGCACAGACCAGATCGATCTCGGCTTCCAGGTCGATTGAAACCGGCTCGGGCGGCCCCAGCGGTTTGGGGCGCAGGCGGCCATCCTGCGCGATGTTCAAATTGCGAAACAGCCCCAGCGGGTCGGGCAGAAAATCATCCGTGATGCCGAGCGGCGCCAGCAGTTTGAGCATCGCATCGGTGCAGCCATGGCTCGATTGCAGGTCGTGCCGGCCGATACCGGCAAATCCGTCGGCAAGGATTTTCATCATCGGGTTGTTCTGCTTGCTGAAAAGCCGATGGCCCTGAGCCGGGTAAATGTTGAGATTGTAGATCCGGGTGCGTGCGACATCAAAAAATTCGCGCGTGTCGCCGCGCTTGAAGGCGTTGAAATCGAGCACGCTTTTGCCGGTGATCCGCAGGATCTGGCCCTTGTCGACATCGCCGATCCAGCCCTTATTCGGCGAAACAACCTCTTCGCTGATGACGTCCATAGTCTGTTCCTTTGTTTTTCTTTGGCGCCCAGCTTAGGGCTCAAAAATCGTCACGCCAACTTCAAGTCCCCTGGTCTTCGAGGCCTTGTCGGGACAGGCGCTGAAAGCGACCAGCAGGTCCCGTTCGGCCCGCAAATCAAGGTTGACCGGTTGATCAGGCCGGGTCTGGGTGCGTGTCATGCG
>JBLHKG010000160.1:0-5660 GCA_047619835.1 Alphaproteobacteria bacterium | reverse complement strand
GCCCACCACAGACGGCGCAGCAGCAGCCGGGATTGTGCGGATTTCCACACCACGAACGGTACAAAGCTGAGCGCCAGCGCCCCCATGGCGGGGTCAATCGACAGCATCAACCAGGCCCCCGCGCCAACCAGGATGACCAGCAGGAACAGGCGCAGAAAGGCGGTGTTCATAAAGGATCGCACACCCTCGATATCGAGCATGCCGCGGGTAATCAGCTCACCGGTATGCACCTGATCGTGAAACGAAAAGCTGAGCCGTTGCAGCTTGTCGTAAAACTGCAGCCGAAGGGAATAGGCGAGCGAGTGGCCGATGGTCTCGCCGCAATAATTATGAACCAGCGTGAACATGCCGCGCGCCACCGACGCCCCCATCAGCAACAGCGCCGCATGCATCAACGCCGCCTCGGCCAGTGCCCGGTCTGCGCTCGCGGAGGCCGCCGTGCTGCCGATCAATCCAAGGGCGCCATCCACGGCATTGCCGAGAAATTGAGGGATCATTAGCTGAAAGCCGGCAGCAATTATCGTGGCGGCAACAGCCAGCACGAGCCGCCAGCGAAACGCCGCCGCCAGCTTGGTGATTCGCCACAAAACGAGGGCATCGTCCGACAAACGACGATCATCATCCGACCCCATGCCGTCATAGGTACGGGCATAGATGTCAGTGTTGGACGTAATGGATTTGATTGCAGAATGAGTGTCAACCATGAAACCGGAGTATATCACCGGCACAACTGAATTGTCAGCAGCGCGTCGCGGGAGATCTCAAAAAAACGCTGCCGGAAGGCACCGGCGTTGAAGGTCAGGCCTGAATCAGCTGGCCATCCCGTATTCGCTGCGCATAGAACGATATCAGACCGCGATCCTCGTCCCGGCATACGCCCGGCGGATCTTCGCCGCGCTCGACCGCAACCAGCGCCTGTTTGGTATGGCTGAAGTCATGCCCTGGTTTTTTACCTAGGCAAAGTGCGGACTTGATAAAAACAAGGGTTCTGGAAACTGCTCCGAAATTCGCCCTCAAGGAGCAACCAACCTGGCCCGGGCTAAACCTTTATTTTCTATCCTGAACTTTAATGATAAATTTCAGGCACGCTGTGAAAAGCAACCTGCATGATCATGGCGAATTCAGGGACTCGCCTCTCAAGGATCCGGAAAAAGGAATTCATGTTTTGAACGAACAACAAAAGATCGCCGACCTGGTCATTGAACAGATCGCGGCATGCGGCATTGAACTGGTCGCCAGCCTGCCGGACAACTGGCTGGCGGATGTCATTCGCGGCATCGATAAAGACGAGCGGTTCCGGCATGTACCGGTCAATCGTGAGGAATCGGCGATTGGTCTGTGTTCAGGCGCATTTTTCGGCGGCAAGGGATCGCTCGCGCTGATGGGCGCGTCGGGTCTGATGACGCTGGTATATGCCATCACCAAGATCAACTATACCTACGAGGTGCCGGTCTGCATTCTTGTCACCCTGCGGGGCGCACCGGGCGATCATCATAAGCACCATGTTTCAAACGGCCTCTATCTTCTGCCAGTACTGGACGCCATGAGCCTGACCTACATGATCATCGATTCACGCGATAAAATTTCCGATATCAAGCGGGCGTACGATCATTCGCGTACCATTAGCCGGCCGGTTGTTGCGATCATGACGCGCGACGTGCTGCGCGGGGAGGCCTGAGCCATGACGATACCATTCCGCGACTGTTTCGAATATCTCGTCAAGCGCTGGGAAGACGAGCTGGTCATCACTTCCGCCGGCAATTCCGGCCAGATGTGGTGGGACATTACAAAGAATTTCGATCAGGTATTCTATCTCGATGCCTCGATGAGCCTCTCGACGCTGTTCGCGTCCGGCATCGCCTGGAGCCTGCCGGAAGCCAAGGTCTGGGCTTTCATGGGCGATGGCGCGTTCTGCATGAACCCCGGCATGTTGATGGTAGAGAAGGATCTGGACCTGCCGAATCTGACCCATATCCTTGTCTCCAACAGGGTCTATGGCGCGACATCAGATATCGACCTGCCTAACAAGCAGACCAACGACTATGTCGCGATGGCCCATTCGATGGGGCTGGAGCGGACCTATTCGTTCGATTCAATGGAAGCGCTCGATTCCGGTTTCGATCAGGCATTCCGCGGTAATCGGGAAGGACATACTTTTATAGTGTTGGAGCTGGACCCGCTCCTGCCCGAGGATGCCCGCAAGGAAGTACCCCCAATGGATGGGCCTGAGCTAAAGTTCAGGTTTGGCCGTTACGTCGAGCGCACCCATGGCTGCAAGATTTTCAGCCATCAGATCTAAATGACGAATATCGAAAACAGCAAAGCGACCGGCATGGGCGCGCCGGTTCGCCGTGTGGAGGACAAGCGCTTTCTGACCGGAACCGGACGTTTCGTTGACGACCTGGCGCCGCCGCGCATGGCCATTGCCTGCTTTGTAAGGTCGCCCCATGCCCATGCGCGCATTCTCGGGATCGAAACCACCGCCGCAAAATCGTCGCCGGGGGTGATCGCCGTATTGACCGGCGAGGACGCCCTCCGGGAAAATTTGGGTCATCTCGAGTGTCATTCGTTTCCCCAGTCGCCGCCCCAATCGCCACCCCAATCGCCGCCGGGATTCGCATCCTTTTGCCCGACCCAGCCCCTGCTGGCAGCGGAAAAAATCCGCTATGTGGGCGAAGCTGTTGCCCTGGTCGTCGCCGAAACCAACGCGGCGGCGAAGGATGCAGTCGAGCTGGTGGAGGTCAGTTACGATCCGTTGCCAGCCGTCACGCTCATCGATGCACACGCCGCCGATGCCCCGAAAGTCTGGGCGGAAGCCGAGGGCAACACAGGCTTCGTGATTGAGTCCGGCGATGCGGCGACGGTGGACGCGCAGTTCGCGGCGGCAGCGCATGTCAGCACCCTTCAGGTCAGCTATCCGCGCGCTACAGCCAACTCCATGGAGCCTCGCGCCGCGCTGGCCTGGCGCGAGCCGATGGACGGGCGTTTCACCCTTTGCACCAGCGCCCAGGAACCCCACAGCGTGAAACAGACCGTTTCCCAGGTTCTCGGTATCCCGCTTCAAGACGTCCGGGTCGTGGCGATGGATGTCGGTGGGGCGTTCGGGATGAAAGGCCAGACCTATCCCGAAGAGGCGCTCGTCCTGTGGGCGGCCCGCAAGCTGAACCGGCCAGTAAAATGGACGGCGGAACGAAGCGAAGCCATAGCAACCGACATGCATGGACGGGGGCCGATTTCCGACTCCGCGCTGGCGCTCGACGCGGACGGCAGGATCCTGGCATTTAGAACGTCCGTCGCGGTGGATCTCGGCGCGTATCTCAGCAGCTTCGCGGGCGTCCCACCACGGAACGGGACTATCAGCTTTCCCGGTACCTACCACATACCTGTCATTCACGCCCTCGTCCGTGCCACCTTTACCAACACATCGCTGCTGGGGCCCTATCGGGGATCCGGCAAGCCGGAAGCAACCTATGTTCTCGAACGGCTTGTCGAACAGTCGGCACGGGAAATGGGGATCGACCCAATCGACATGCGGCGGCGCAATCTTATCCCGCCATCGGCCATGCCGTACCAGACAGCTGGCGGGTACGTATACGATTCGGGCGATTTCGAAACCGTGCTCGACAGGGCGCTGGAGCTGTCGGACTGGAACGGATTCGCCTCGCGGCGCGCTGAAACGGAGCAGCGCGGGCTGCGCCGTGGCATTGGGCTCGCCCTGCATTGCCAGCGCGCAGGCACCTTTTCCGAACGGATGGAAATCCGCATCGGTCAGGACGGCTCGGCGGCGCTGCATGTCGGCACTCTGTCGACCGGCCAGGGACACGAAACCATGTTCGCCCAGATGGTCTCCGGCTGGCTCGGCGTGCCGATTTCCGACATTCGCGTTTTTCAGGGCGATACCGACAAGGTCCTGTTTGGCCGGGGTACTTTCGCGCAACGCAGCATGAGCACCGGCGGGTCCGCGCTCAGGCGAGCGGCGGACGTAATCATCGAAAAGGGCCGGCGCATCAGCGCCTGGATGATGGAAGCCTCGGAAGAAGATATCGTATTTGCCGATGGGCTGTTCTCCGTCACCGGAACGGACAGGAGGGTCAGTTTCCGTGACGTCGCCGAAACATCCTACAGGGGTTCGGGGCTGCCGCCCGAACTCGGCATCGGGCTGGACGGGGTCGGCACCAATGAACAGGCCTATACCTTCCCGAACGGCTGCATGATCGCCGAAATCGAGGTGGATACCGATACCGGCGCCATGCGGGTCGACCGGCTGTCCGCCGTCGACGATGTCGGTGTTGTCGTCAATCCTCTGACGCTTGAGGGACAGCTTCACGGCTCGATTGCCCAGGGGCTCGGAGAATCGCTGACCGAGCAGATCCTGTATGACCGGGAAAGCGGGCAACTGCTGACGGGATCGTTCATGGATTACGGCATGCCGCGCGCCGACATGATGCCGGACATAAGGCACGATCTGTCCCTTGTCCCGTCGAAGAACAATCTCCTCGGCGTCAAAGGGGGCAGCGAAGCCGGCAATTGCGGCGTGCCGCCGGCCGTCGCCCATGCGCTGCTCGATGCGTTGTCGGCCTGGCACGTAACCGATATTCAGCTGCCGGCGACGCCGGAGCGGGTCTGGAAAGCGATACGAGGGGCACAAGGACAGCCAAATCTGCTCTGACATCCCTATCGAGCATTCGTGGGAATTTTTGGCTGCGCTAGAGACCGGTTCGGATACCCCGGCCTACGTGACGCCTAATAGGGCGTGGCGTTCATATGGCCGCGGCTATCGACCATGACGCGCTCTGACGTGACCGGTTTGCCATCGACGCGATCACGCAGCCAGTCATAGACCAGACTTTCGCGGCCTTCGCCGAGATCCCCTGACGACGCATTACCCATACTGTGATCGGCGTCCTGATAGACCACCAACCGCTTGGGGGCGTCGATCAGATCGAACAGCTCATAGGTATACTGTATGGGCGATAGTTGATCGGCCTCGCCTGCGACGATCATATAGGGTGCCGTGATGTCCCTGGCGATTTTGCGCAGATCAAATTCCTGGCGGAATTCGTCGAAGGCGTCTTCATCCTCATAGCCGGCCATGAACATGAACCGTACCTTGAAGGTCGGCGAGGCGGCGTTGAAAATAGTGTCGCAGCCCGGTTCCTGACACACGCCGGTCGCGCAGTATCCCTTGATTTTGTCCTTCAGGGCGGCAGCAGCGAACGTTCCATAACAGGAGCCGAAGCTGGAGCCGCGAATGGCAATCCGGTCGCCGTCGATTTCTGGCCGGTCGACCAGCCATTGCACGGCGGCCTTTGCGGCCTCGGCAAAATTACCGGGAGTGATGGTCACACCCCGATTGCGCGTTTCTCCCTGGCCGGGGCCGTCGAGCGCCAGCACCGCCATACCGCGCGACAAGGCGGAATCGCCATGCAGCGCCACCATGTTTTCCTTGCTGCCATCCATACCGCCAATGTGCAGCACGCACGGAAACGGCGCGCCACTCGCTTGCGCCGGTAAATGCAGGAACGCCGACAGGGCCGTGTCCTGAAACGGGATATCAACCCGTTCAACCGGATGGGGGGCGTATTCGATGAACTTGTCATAGGTTTCGATCATCCGGCGTTCCCATTCCAGGGCCTCGTCGTTGATGTCGAAATAGGACC
>JBLHKG010000159.1:0-5663 GCA_047619835.1 Alphaproteobacteria bacterium | reverse complement strand
TTGATATTGAACGTCTCGCCGCGCGGGCCGATCCCGAGCGGGGCAATCACCGGAATGATGTCGGAATCGGTCAGCTTGCGCAGAACACTGGCATTGATCTTCGAGGGGTCGCCGACGAATCCGAGATCGACCACTTTTTCAATATTCGAGTCTGGATCGCGCCGCTTGCGCGTGAGCTTGCGCGCCTCGATCAGGCTGCCATCCTTGCCCGATAGTCCAATGGCTGTGCCGCCGGCCTCGTTGATCGCGGCGACCACCTGTTTGTTGATGCTGCCGGACAGCACCATCTCGACGACTTCGACCGTGGCGGCATCGGTTACCCTCAACCCGTCGATAAACGACGATTGGATGCGCAACCGCTCCAGCATGTTGCCGATCTGTGGCCCGCCGCCATGGACGACAATTGGATTGATGCCGACCTGCTTGAACAGAACGATGTCGCGCGCGAACAGCTTGGCGAGTTCCGGATCGCCCATCGCGTGCCCGCCATATTTGACGACAAACGTCTTGCCCGCATAGGCGCGCATATAGGGCAGCGCTTCGGACAGGGTTTTTGCTTTGGCGAGCCAGTGATCGCGTTCCTGGTCGGAAACCGCTTTGGTCTTTTTTCCGCTCATCTTAAGAGGTTTTCCTCGATTTTCGGTCGCGCACCTTATCCGAATTGATGTGACACGGAAAGAGTCGCCAGCTCCGCCCGAAGCTCGGCGATGCCGAGGTCGTCGCGCGAGCTGGTCGGTATGATCAACGGGTGCGCTGCGGGATGGCGCGACAGTTCTTCGGCTATCTCGCTGAGACGTTTTTCCAGTTCGTGTACGCCGATGCGATCGGTCTTGGTCAGGATGACCTGGTACACTACCGCGTCCCCGTCGAGTTCCTTCATCAGGGTCCGGTCGCTGGGCTTTAGCCCATGGCGGGAATCGATCAGCAAACACAGCCGACGCAACGTCGACCGACCTTTGAGATAGTCATGGATCAGCCTGGTCCAGTCGCTGATCTTCTCCTTGGACACCTTGGCATAGCCGAAGCCCGGCAAATCCACCAACGTCAAATCAGATCCGAGGCGAAAGAAATTGATCTGCTGCGTTCGGCCCGGTGTGCGCGAAGTTCGGGCGAGTGAAGTCTGGCGGGTGAGGGCGTTGATGAGGCTCGATTTGCCGACATTCGACCGCCCGGCAAAGGCAATTTCAGGAAGTTCGCTGGCCGGCAGGGATTTCAGATCATTGGCGCCGGCAATAAAGTGGCATTCCGACTCAAACAGCTTGCGTCCGAATTCGAGCGCCTCCGCATGCGCCTCCGCTGTGTCGATAGCCGCCTGTTCGTCGTTATCCGACATGATGGGCCCCGTAATGCGGTGGTCAGCCGCCGATCTTCACGCCCATGCGTTTCATGATCACATATTGCTGGGAGATCGACAGGATGTTGTTCCAGGCCCAGTAGATCACCAGCCCGGCCGGAAAACGCGCCAGCATGAAGGTAAAGATCAGAGGCAGGAACATGAAAATCTTGGCCTGCATCGGATCGGCAGGCGCCGGGTTGAGCTTCTGCTGCAGGAACATCGTGACCCCCATGATGACCGGCCAGACGCCAATCAGCAGGAAGTCGGGCGGCGACCACGGGATCATTCCGAACAGGGTGAAGAGCGACGTCGGATCGGGCGCCGACAGATCCTGGATCCAGCCGTAGAACGGCGCATGGCGCATTTCGATTGAGACAAACAGCACTTTATACAGGGCGAAGAACACCGGGATCTGGATCAGCATCGGAAAGCAACCGGCCGCCGGATTCACCTTTTCGTCCTTGTAGAGCTTCATCATCGCTTCGTTCATCTTGGCCTTGTCGTCCTTAAAGCGCTCGCGCATCTTCGTCATCTTGGGCTGTAACAGCTTGAGACGGCTCATCGCGGTGTAGGATTTATTGGCCAGCGGGAAGAACAGCAGCTTGATGATGACCGTTAACAACAGGATCGCGAGACCAAAATTGCCGATCAGTTTGTAGAAGTAATCCAGAACATAGAAGATCGGTTTGGTCAGGAAGTAGAACCAGCCAAAATCGATCGCGAGATCGAATCGCGAAATACCGAGATTCTTCTCATAGGCATCAAGTAGATGAACTTCCTTGGCGCCGGCGAACAGACTGTTGGATGCCTGGCCCGCGCCGCCCGACTGGACCACAACGGCGGGGCCCAGATAATCGACCTGATACTTGTCTTCCTTGTTTTGCAAGGTATGGCGAAAATTGGTCTCGATCTGCGTCTTCTGGTCGGGAACCAGAGCGACCAGCCAGTATTTGTCGGTAATCCCGAGCCAGCCACCTCGGCTCTTGGCCTGAATTTTCCCCGACTCCTGCAAATCGTCGTAGTCAATTTCCTGAAGCTGATCGTTGATCACGCCCAGCAATCCTTCATGCAGGATGAAGAAGCCCAGAGTATTCGGCGTACCAGTGCGTGAAACCAGCCCGTAAGGATAAAGCGTAACAGCCTTGGGACCAGAATTCTCAACCCGCTGATTCACCGAAAACATGAAGTTTTCATCCAGCGTGATGGTTCGGATGAAGTGCAATCCCTGCCCGTTATCCCAGCTCAGACGCAACGCCTGATTGGTTGCAAGCGTCGATCGGTCGGCTTTCCAGACGGTATTGTCGTCCGGAAGCCGTACACCGGCGTCGCCGGTGACCCAGCCGAAGCGGGCGAAATACGGGTGCTCTGAACCAGGCGGAGAAAGCAGATTAATCTGCGGACTGGTCGGGTCAGTGGTTTCCCGGAAATCGATCATCGTCAAATCGTCGATCTGTCCGCCTTTCAGGAGGATCGACCCGCGCAAGCGCTTGGCCTCAATGCGCACACGCCGTTGATTCGCGATGACCGCCTCCCGCGGCGGTTTTGCTGCTCTGATGACGGACGCGCCGGGAACCTGAACGCTGCCAGGCGGACTGGGAACCATCGCATCTGCGGTGGGCGACCTCGGCAGGGTGGCTCCGTCAGCAGGGGCGGTAGGGGCAGTTGGCGTTACGGCATTCGGGGCCGATGGATTTTTCTTGGCAGGCTGGGCCAGCTTTGCAGCTTCCTGAGCGGCCTGCTGCTTTTCGAGACGGGGTCCCTCGAACAGGAATTGCCAGCCGAGCAGGATGGCGATGGAGGCGGCAACCGCCAGCAGAAGATTACGCTGTTCCATCGACTATTCTGTCCTTGCAAGGAAATTTATTTTTTCAGGTACCGGGTCGTATCCTTCGCCGCCCCACGGATGGCAGCTAACAATTCGTTTGATCGCCAGCCAGCATCCCCGGATGACCCCGTGGGCCTCAATGGCTTCCGCCGCATAGTGCGAGCAACTCGGCGCATAACGGCAGCTGCCCGGCAGTATTGGCGACAGGATAAGCTGATAGAGGCGGATGAGGCCGCGCAGCATCGTGCGCATGACCCGGGACAAAAACATCATTGCCTGTCCAGCTCCTCATCTTCCCGCCAGCCGCCGACTTTTTTCAGCGCGGCGACCATATCATCCTGCAGTTCGGCCCACGGCCGTTTTGGCGTTGCCGCCCGACCGATGACCACATAGTCAAATCCCGGCATCCCATGTGCCGGCAAAATACATTCCACCGCAGCCTTAAGCCGCCGCCTCGCCCGGTTCCGAACCACCGAATTGCCGACCTTCCGACTGACGGTAAACCCCACGCGTACCGATGCGCTGTCCGTACCGGCGTCTGTTGCCAGATCGTCCGGTCGCCGTTTGGCCTGCAGTACGAGGCCGCATGCTGCCCATTTTCGGCCGGTGCGCGCGAGACGAAGAAAATCGCGGCGCCGTTTGAGGCGCAGGGGCGCCTCGTCCATGAATCAGGCAGACAGGCGCTTGCGGCCTTGTGAACGTCGGTTGGCGAGGACACGCCGACCACCGACTGTCGCCCTGCGAGCGCGAAATCCATGGCGGCGCTTGCGGACAAGGACGCTGGGTTGATAGGTGCGTTTCACGGCTGAACTCCGCTTGAAATCCGGTTTAAAATGAGGGGGCTGTATAGTGTTTCGTATCACCCAAGTCAATGCGAAGACTGATCATCGATTAATGGCGTCGAGAGCCTCCCTCACGATTTGTTGCGTATTTGTTGAATGGCGCCGTAAAGCCAGGTGACTAAAGATAATGCATGAAGGGTGGCGATAAATGCTGATAAGGTCGACGAACCGGTTTGGAATGTTGTTTTGCCTACATTTTAATAGTCCTGACAGACCTTCGATATCCCGTTTTTTCGGCTGTTTTCCGGGAGAAAGCGTTGAATAAGAAAAATAATTCAAACAAGACTTCTGACAGCGCAGACAATTCAACAGTGGCTTCATCCCAGCTCTCGTTTGGCCGTTTGTTGCCAATTTTCGTGCTGATCGCTGGTCTTGCGGCATTTTTTGTATTTGATTTCGGCCGATTTATTTCGCTGACGGCGCTTAAGGAAAATCGGGCGGATCTGACCGAATGGGTTTCCCAGGCCGGGGTCTGGGCGTGGCTGATCTATGCTGGCATCTACGCGGCGGTGACCGCATTTTCGGTTCCTGCCGGTGCGGTGATGACGATTGCCGGCGGGTTTTTGTTCGGCCCGCTACTCGGAGGCTCGCTCACGATCATCGGCGCCACAATCGGCGCGACGGCGGTTTTTCTCGCCGCACGCTATGCCTTTGCGGATTTTCTGCGCTCGAAGGCTAGCGGGGCAATCCAGAAAATGGAGCGCGGATTTCAGGACAATGCGCTCAGCTATCTGCTGTTTCTGCGGTTGATCCCGGTCTTTCCCTTTTTTCTGGTCAACCTGGTGCCGGCTTTTCTTGGCGTCCGCATTGGAACCTATGTGCTGGGCACCGCCATCGGGATAATTCCCGGGTCGCTGGTCTATGCCTCGGTCGGTGATGGGGTCGGCGCGGTGCTCGAAGCCGGCCGCGACGTTAATCTTGGTATTATATTCGAGACGCGGTTCCTCCTGCCGATCATCGGCCTCGGGATTTTGGCCCTGCTTCCCATCGTCTACAAGAAATTCATGGCGCGGCGCGCGACGCGCGTGGAATAGATCGGGAGGCAGATTATGGCGGAACGCATTGACACCGATATCTGTGTTATCGGCGGAGGATCAGGTGGGTTGTCGGTCGCTGCCGGCGCGGTGCAGATGGGCGCGCGGGTCGTCCTGCTGGAAGGCGGCGAAATGGGGGGCGACTGCCTCAACTATGGCTGTGTGCCGTCCAAATCCCTGATCGCTGCCGCCCATGCCGCCCATCAGGTTCGGTCGAGCCAGCGCTTTGGCGTCAAGGCGGCAGCGCCCGAGATCGATATGGAGGCGGTTCGTGCTCATATCCGAAGCGTCGTCGCCGGAATCGCCCCCCACGATTCCCAGGAGCGGTTTGAGGAACTGGGTGTCCAGGTGATCCGTGATTATGGAAAATTCACCGGTCTTCGGACCGTGGTTGCCGGCAATTACGAAATACACGCCAGGCGGTATGTCATTGCGACCGGGTCGTCGCCGCTGGTGCCGCTAATTCCAGGTGTTGGCGAGACGCCGTTTCTGACCAATGAGACGGTTTTCGACATCGCCGAGCCGATCGGTCATTTACTGGTGATCGGCGGTGGGCCGATTGGCCTGGAGATTGCTCAGTCACACGCCCGTCTTGGCGCCAGAGTGACGGTCCTTGAAGGTCTCCG
>JBLHKG010000158.1:0-5668 GCA_047619835.1 Alphaproteobacteria bacterium | reverse complement strand
ACCCCGAATATGGCCTGGATGGCGGTTCCGCTGTTTGTGGCGTCACTTGATCTGTCGCCCCTGATGATCGGCGTCGCACTTGGGTGCCGCCATGTCGGCCCGGTACTACTGGCCATCCATGGCGGTGCGTTGATGGACCGTCTGGGCACGAAACGCGTGATGCTGTTTTTCGCGATTGTTGGCATCCTTGTTCCGCTGCTGTACCCGGTGTTTCCAGTGCTCTGGGCCCTGATCATCTTTCAGCTGTTCAGTGGCCTCGCCGACTCGCTCGGTTGGGTCGGCGCACAGACTCTGGTCGGTCAGGTGATGCGCGGCGAAGCACTATATACGGGACGCATGTCATTCTGTACCCGGATTGGTCTTTTTGCTGGACCACCTCTCGGCGGGTTGGCATGGGATCTATTTGGGCCATGGGGTGCTTTCTCGATGATGAGCCTGTGGTCCTTGGGTGTTTTTCTATCCGTCCTCTCCATCCCCGATACTGCTTTGCGCCAAGCCGGAAATTCGGCGGGAGACGGCACGCCCGTTTCCTGGCGGGCAATTCTTCCGCGTCCTGCGGATTATGTTGCGTCCTTCCGGCTTTTGTTAATACCGGCGATAGCGTTTGCCATGGCAATGACAATGCTGCGGCATGTTGGCGGCGGCATTCAGGGGTCGTTTTATATTGTCTATCTCCAAGGGATCGGAATTTCAGGAACGATGATCGGATTGCTGCTGACCGTGAACGGTATTTTCGGGCTTGGCGGATCACTGACCGTGGCGCCGCTTCAACGGTATTTGAGGGCGCACTGGTTCCTGGCATTGACTGTCGCGCTTACGGTCTTTGCCGTCGTAATCACGCCAGCGCTGGAAAGTATCGTCTCACTGGCAGCAGCGTCGGCCCTTCGCGGCTGGGCACTCGCAGCGAGCCTTGTACTGCTAATTTCCCTGATCGCGGGAGCCGTCGGCCCGGAGGTTCAGGGCAAGGCGATGGGACTTCGCGTCACGCTCAACCAGCTGGTCTGGTTTATCGTGCCGATTCTTCTCGGTGCAATCATCGAATTTACCAACCTCGCTACCGGGTTCTATGTAGCAGGGACGTTGACCCTCGCGTTAATCGCGTTGTGTGCCGTATTCACCTGGCGGAAGGGCCAGTTTTCGGGGCAGGATTGATCAGTCGGGTGCTGCTTGGCTTGCATCGACTGCTGCAATCTTCGCCGGGCCGGACATTGCCTGCGATATCTCATCGATGGCGGCGGCGCTTTGACCGACGTTTTTGAGGGCGAGGCGGATCGACATCGCCAAAGCCGGCAAAAGCTTCAAGTCACGACCGGTGATGCTATCCAGCTGCTCATGCATGCGGCGAGCGACCTCGATCAACGAGTGGCAGAGCTTCGACAGGGGGCTTAAAGATGTGCTGCTCAATCGATGTATTGTTTCTTCGGTGGTAAGAATCAAACCGTCGATCATGTCCCAAACCACCTCGTCCGGCTCGTCCTTTCGTAGTGAATTCAGTATCTGCTGGGCCATAAATCCGATATGGGCTGCATTGCGGACCAGCTTGTCGAAATTGATTTCTTCGATCGCGAGATCAATCTCCTTCTGCATTCTTCTGCTTTCATCTTTGCCGAGCACGCGCGCCAGCAAGACGTTGGGAACAATCTTGGGCGTAATTATCTGTTTGCCAGGTCTGGGGCCAGTGCGGCGGTCCGGCCCGATATAGTTTGATGTCACTACGAAAGGTTTTCGTTTGTATGTCAGCATTTCGACCCGTTGGGTCAGCTGTTTGCGTGAGGCGGGCTGGACCAGTAAATCGTCCGCGCCGCAATCGGCTACTTCCCTGACCAATGCCTCTGAGGGGGCCCAGGTCGTGACGAGAATCGACATGAAGGGGTTGATTCCGATCCGATGATGCCGGATATCGCGAATGACATCGCAAATTTTGCCGTCCGGCAATTCATAGTCTGAGATCATGAAGTCGGGCGGGCGCGCTGCCATCGCCTTCATCACGTCAGAAATGCTTTCCGCGTTCCGAATATTACGGAAATCCAGTTCACACAGGGACTCGCGCAGGCTGGTGCCGTTCTGGCTTCTTGCAGAAACTAGCAGAAGATCGACACGCTCAAAGAAGACCTTGCTACTCATGACTAATTGCTTCCACTTGAGAGAGGCTCGGGGCGGGTGAATGTAACGGGAGTGTTGTTAAAAAATCGTCAGGAACGGGATATTCCCCGATTTTTGTGATCCGGACCCAGATTGCCTGTAAAGGCCTGAAACGTATCGCGATTGCATGCTTTCTGTCAGGTTTTCATCCCGCCCAATCAGTATGGGATATCAGCCGGTCGAAGTAGCATCTGCTATCAATCATCGCATCAGGCTGCTCTCAAAATGACATTCGGCAGTATATTCAACTTTCCAGTGGTTTTACGCTGCATCACTTGTCCGACCGTGCAGAATTCGCAATCATTTTGGATCGTCCGTTCGTGCCGATATCCCCGCACCGCTTGTCCCTTAATCTGTTGATCCTATAGCGGATAATGACCGAGTAAGTTTAAGGGAGCGTAAATTACGGCCCAAATCGTCGATTATTATTAGTATTTTTCCTGCGGAAATTTCCTGCGGAAATTTGACGTCAAATCCTGCTGGATAATCATTACATGTCTAATTCCAAGTCTCTATTAGCGAGATTTGGTATAACGATCCTCTTCAGGTCAATTCGCGAAAAATCGAGGCTAAACGGGAATTCTCAAACCTGTACTCGTAGACCTGCCCGCAGAAGCGGCTATTCTGTTTGACGGAATATGGTCTCCGGAATAAACTCCGACTATGGCGAAACGAACGGCCGCGCCTCATCCTGGCCAGATTCTCTTAAAGCGCGCTATGGAGCCGCTCGGCATCAGCCGGAACCAGCTTGCGCGCGATCTCGACGTTCCGGTTGGACGAATCAGCGATATTACCAATGGCAAGCGGGGGGTCACCGCCGATACCGCATTGCGCTTTGGACGCTATTTCGGCACTGGGCCTGAACTATGGCTCCGTCTTCAGGCTGAGTACGATATTGACGTTGCACGGATGTCCAGCTGGAAAATCATTGAAGAGCGTGTTCGCATCCTTAATGTGTCGGAGTCGATTGAAAAAGAAGATGACGGACCGACGGCCTTGGACAAAATCGACCATGCCGACCGGGGCGTGCTTCCTGCCGAGGCAGGGGAGCCGCTGCACGCAGAAAACACCACTCCGGATGGCCGGCAGGATGGATTTATGGACTCGGCAGCATCGGCTGACGAGCCAGCCACCGGATCGGATGAGGATATCGGTATCCCGCCCGTCCCGTCCGTTTGAAAAACACGGATTTCCGAATAATCGAATTTCAAATAATTTTCTGTCTGCGGTGTTGCTCAGTCGAGGCTGACGATGTCGCCTTCATCCGTACGCCCCTCGCGATGATAGAAGCCCAGTGCCTTGAGCGTCGGCTCGTCACTGGTCACAAAAAGCAGGGCGTCGTCACCGGATGAACGGTTTTTGTGTTCGAACCAGCTACCACCCGGAACGGCGATAGCGTCAAACGCCTCCCAGTCGAACTTCTGACCATCGATAATCGTCGATCCTTTGCCTTCGAAGGCGATGCAAACCATGCTCGCGTTTTGCCGTTGAGATAGCGTGCGTTCGCCGGGCCGCAAAAGCTGCCCATAAAATGTCATGCTGGGGAACGGGGCGCGTCCTGTCGTCGGATCGATATATTCGATCATAAGAGCGTCATGCGGCGTGCCATCATGGTCCCGGAAGCTGTCCAGCAACGTCCGTGTTTCGTCCCAGCGATAGACGTATTTCGGCGAATGCCTGCCGGTTCCCCGCTGGTTGGGTCGGAACCGCGGCAACAAACCGCCATGACCATAGGTACGGTGTGAGAAGTCCTGCATATATTTTGCGGTCTGGACTTTTCTCGTGACCGATTGGCCGTTTTCCTCCTCCCGATAATCATGCTCGAAAGACGCACTGTTGAGGAACTCGCTGAGCGGCAGGTCGAGAATGCTGACATTTACGGCAAAATCGTCGCCATGATTGCCGTGGTTGTGCCAGGCATCGGCGGGTGTGAGCACCAAGTCTCCCGGTCCAAAAATAATGTCCTCGCCTTCGACGCCGGTGAAGTTGTTCCTGCCGGTAAGCCCGATCCGGACTGCGTTAATCGAATGGCGGTGCGGCGGCATGATCTCGCGCGGGTCGTTAAGCCGATAGGCGGTATAGAGGGTGCTTACGGTTGCCCGTACCGGCGCGAGGCCGGGATTGACTAGGACTACCGAGCGGCGCTCGGAATCGTCCATGGAAATGAGTTCCGCCGCCTCATACAGGATCGGTTCAATGTCGCTGTATTTCCATTGATACGGGACCGCCTTGCTGGCCTTCAGGACCTGCGAGTCCTCGTCATGGTCGGCGTCGCTATCGACTGCCCAGTAAGGCGCCATATCCAGCCTGCCGAGTTTCTCGTAAACCGCTTCGAGCCGTGCGGCGCGGTTGCTGCCTGATCGGTCTTTGGTGGAAAGCGCCATGAGACCGTTCCCTTGTTCAGGTTCGCTCGAGAATATGTAGTCCGCGAACCCGGTCGAGCAGAAAGATCAGGCCATTCTCATCGACGGTGACGTCATTGCTTGAGACGCGTTCACTGCCCGGCGGTGGATCGGGAAGAAAATGGGCGACTTCCTTGGGTGCGTGGGGCTTGGCGATATCGACCACCCGCAACCCTCCGGCAAACCAGGCGACTGGAATTTCCGTGCCGGTAACGATCTCACAAGGCTGGTGGCAGCCCGACATCGGCGGCTGCGGCGATCCATCCACGTCGTCGAGCTGGAAACTTGCAAACGGCATCGGATGGGTTTCGTCCGTGATGTCCACCATCCACAAAAACGATGGCGATGACGGGTAGAGCTGCGCGACGTCCTCGTCCGCAACCAGCATCACCCTGCGGCCTTGAATTGGAAACGGTATCGGTAGCGTGGTGTGCGTCGGCCATGGGAAGGGCGGGCTCCAGTCGAGACCGGATATAAAGCGCGGTTTGGTCAAATCCTCGATGCCCAAGATCACAAACCCTGCATGCCAGTAGCTTACGTAAAGCCTGTCGCCGAGTCGCAGCGGGTGGTGACAGCGCGGCTCCCGGTCCCATGCCGGGTCTATTTCTTCGCCGCCGGCGGCCCATTGGCCCGGCATCCACCATCGGCCGACTTCTTCTGGTCGGGCAGGGTCCTTCAAATCGAGGATCATCACGATATTGCCGATATAGCCCTCGACCGTTGGCGAAATGTAGGCATATCGACCATCGAAGTCGAACCGGTGGACGCCCTTGCCAGCGGTTTCCCATTGGCAGATTTTACGGGGAATTTTGGGGTTGCTGATATCGTAGATACCCAATCCGCCCATGAACCCCTCGGATTGCGGGCCCGACAGCCTCTCATGGTTGGTGATCATCAGGCCGTTTCCGACGCGCACTTTGTGCGAATGGGTGTTGGCGGGCATTTCAATGGATGCGACCACACGCGGATTTGACCGGTCGCTGATGTCGACGACGGTTGTCCCGGCTGGCGCGTTCATATGGCCGAGATAAGCGTAATCGCCTTCGACAACGACTTGCCCGCCGCCGGGGCAGTCGAGCCATGCGATCTCTCTAATTCCTGAAATGCTGCTCATGCTGGGATGT
>JBLHKG010000157.1:0-5673 GCA_047619835.1 Alphaproteobacteria bacterium | reverse complement strand
GCAATTCTCGCGGGCGCCCCGGAGGCGGCGCGTCTCGCGCTGGTCCATTACGCCCATGATCTCGGTCTGGCCTTTCAGATTGTCGATGACCTGCTGGATGTAACGGGCACGGTCGAAGACGTGGGTAAAGCCACGCAAAAGGATGAAGCGGCCGGAAAAGCGACTTTTGTGTCTCTGCTGGGGGTAGACAAAGCCCGGGAACAGGCCACGTTATTAGCCGGGCAGGCGATTGCCCATCTTGACATCTTTGGTGAAAAAGCCGCACATCTGCAAGCTATTGCGACGTTTGTCCTCGAGCGAAGGACTTAAGGAGAATCTTTTGCGAAATCGCCCTGATACGCCGTTACTCGACACCATCGGATTGCCGGAAGATCTGCGCAAACTCGATGAAAAGCAGTTGCGGCAACTGGCTGATGAATTGCGCGCTGAGACCATCGATGCCGTGTCCTCGACCGGGGGACATCTTGGCGCTGGGCTCGGTGTCGTCGAGCTGACCGTCGCGCTGCATTATGTTTTCGATACGCCGGACGATCGGATTGCGTGGGATGTTGGCCATCAGGCCTATCCTCACAAGATCCTGACCGGTCGCCGCGACCGCATTCGGACGCTGCGTCAGGGCGGTGGATTGTCTGGCTTTACCAAACGGACCGAGAGCGAGTACGACCCGTTTGGTGCCGCTCACGCGGCGACATCGATTTCCGCCGCGCTTGGTTTTGCGGTGGCGAGTGAATTGTCGGGTAACACCGATCGCGCAATCGCCGTGATTGGCGACGGGTCGATGACGGCAGGCATGGCCTATGAGGCGATGAACAACGCCGGCTCGATGGATGCGCGTCTGATCGTCATCCTGAATGACAATGACATGTCGATTGCGCCGCCGGTCGGCGCCATGAGCGCCTATCTGTCGCGGCTGATCTCGTCGCGCTCCTATCGCTCCCTGCGTCACCTGATGCGCGATCTTGCCAAGAAATTCCCCAAGCCGCTGGAAAAGGCGGCGACGCGGAGCGAGGAATATGCGCGGGGGCTGGTTACCGGCGGCACAATGTTTGAGGAGCTGGGATTTTTCTATGTCGGTCCCATCGATGGCCATAATCTTGACCACCTTCTTCCAGTGCTCCGCAATGTCCGTGATTGCGACGAACCAGGTCCTGTCCTGATTCATGTCGTCACCAAAAAGGGCGGCGGGTACCCGCCGGCGGAGGCCGCCAAGGATAAATATCATGGCGTCGGCAAGTTCGATGTCGTCACCGGCGCCCTGGCAAAGGCGCCGCCGGGTCCGCCGAGCTATACCAAAGTGTTCGCCAACGCCCTGATCGCCGAGGCAAAGAAAGACGACAAGATCATTGGCATCTCTGCTGCAATGCCGTCAGGCACGGGCATGGATGCGTTCGGCGAGGCCTTTCCCGACCGCTGTTTTGATGTCGGTATTGCCGAGCAGCACGGCGTGACATTTGCCGCAGGTCTTGCGGCAGAAGGATATAAACCGTTCGTCGCGATTTATTCGACATTCCTGCAGCGCGCCTATGATTCCGTTGTCCATGATGTCGCGATCCAGAAGCTGCCGGTGCGATTTATGTTGGATCGGGCCGGGATGGTGGGCGCCGATGGTGTTACTCATCAAGGGTTCTACGACATCGCATATCTCGGTTGTCTGCCCGATTTCGTCCTGATGGCGGCGGCCGATGAGGCTGAGCTCGTTCATATGGTGGCGACTGCGGCAGCAATCGATGATCGTCCTTCAGGGCTCCGCTATCCGCGCGGCAATGGTTTTGGCGTGGATCTGCCGGAAATCGGCGAAGTGCTGGAAATTGGCAAGGGTAGGATCATCCGCGAAGGCACCAAAATTGCGCTGCTGTCTTACGGTCCCCGGCTGAACGAATGTATCGAGGCTGCAGGCGTGCTCGGCGCACGTGGACTGTCGACCACTGTTGCCGATGCGCGCTTCGCAAAGCCGATTGATCAGGATTTGGTCCGCCGTCTGGCGACCGAGCATGAGGTGCTGATCACCATTGAGGAAGGGTCAATTGGCGGCTTTGCCACTCAGGTGATGCATTATCTTTCGCTCGAAGGGCTGCTCGATAACGGCCTCAAGTTCCGTCCGATGTGTTTCCCCGATTTCTTCATCGACCATGATTCGCCTGCCAAGCAGTATGAGCTGGCGAAGCTGACGACACCCGATATCGTGGCGATGGCCCTGACCGCACTGGGGGTTGATGCTGCGGAACAGATCGTCCGCGCCTGATCCGGTGGCCGTTCGCGGCCGGCCATGTCCTCAGCCAGCCCGACCAAGCAACGCCTTGACCAGCTTTTGGTAGAGAGGGGCCTCGTCGAATCGCGCAGCCGCGCGCAGGCGCTCGTCATGTCAGGTAAGGTATTTTCCGGCGAGGTCCGGCTCGACAAGCCCGGCCAGCAGGTATCGGGCGATATTGCCCTCGATGTCCGCGGCAAGGAGCATCCCTGGGTATCGCGCGGCGGGATGAAACTTGCGCATGCACTTGATCATTTTGAACTCTCGGTCGACGGCTGTGTCTGCCTTGACGTTGGCGCCTCGACCGGTGGGTTCACCGATGTTCTGCTGAAGGCCGGCGCGGCGAAGGTTTTCGCGATCGATGTCGGGCGCGGCCAGCTCGACTGGTCGCTCCGCAATGACGAACGCGTGGTGGTTTTTGAAGGAACCAACGCCCGCTATCTGACCGAGGCGGAAATCACCGACACGCCGTCGCTGATCGTCTGCGATGCGAGCTTCATCGGGCTTCGCACGGTTTTGCCCGCCTCGCTCGCGCTGGGTGGTGAGGGTGCGTATCTGGTCGCATTGATTAAGCCGCAATTCGAAGTCGGCAAGGGACGTGTGGGTAAGGGCGGCGTGGTCCGCGACCCGGCGCTGCACGATGAGGTCTGCGAGACCATCCGTTGCTGGCTCGCCGAAGAGATGGGGTGGAGTGTCCTCGGTATCGTCAAAAGCCCCATAACCGGACCTAAGGGCAATATTGAATTTCTGATCGTCGCAAGGAAACCAGCATGAGTCGCGCGTCTAAAATTACCGTAGAGATCGCGTCGCTTGGCGCGAATGGCGATGGCATCGCCGAAACGCCATCCGGGCGGGTCTATGTGCCCTACTCGGCGCCAGGTGACCGGCTTCTGGTTCGGATGCGGCGCATCAAGGGTGTGCAGCGCGGCGAGATCGCCGAGCGTCTGGCGGATGGCGCCGATCGCTGTGAGCCCGTCTGTCGGCATTTCACCGATTGCGGTGGCTGCGCCGTTCAGCAGATCTCGGGCGATAGCTATCGCAGCTGGAAGAGAGAATTTGTCGGCGCGGCATTGCAAAGACGTGGATTTGACCCTGCGATTGTCGGCGATCTGGTGCCAGGCGATGTCGGGCGCCGTCGGCGCGCGCGCTTCTTTGCCCGGAGGACCGGGGCCGGCACCGTCCTTGGTTTCCATTCGCAGGGGAGCCATATGATCGTGCAATTGGCTGAATGCCCTATCATGGCGCCAGAAATTGTCGGGCTGCTGCCCCCGTTGCGGAGGCTCGTCGAGCGGCTGTTCGCGGTTGGGGTTCAGGCGGAGATCGCGGTAACAGCGTGTCACAACGGCCTTGATGTCACCTTTTACGCGCCCGATGAACCGGAAATGTCGGCGCGCGTGGCGCTTGCCGAATTTGCCGAAATTCACGATCTCGCGCGGCTGAGCTGGTCCCTGACGGGAGAAGGCGCGACCGCCGAGCCAATCGTCCGCCGTCGTGCGGCATCGGTCCGCTTTGGCGATGTCGTTGTGGAACCTCCGCCGGACGCCTTTCTCCAGCCGACCGCGGAAGGGGAGGCGGCGTTAAGGCTGCGTATCGAAGAAGCGCTGGGCGGGGCCGAGCGGATCGCCGATCTCTATGCCGGCTGCGGCGCCTTTGCCCTGCCGCTCGCGGCAGCCGGCCGTCATGTCCGGGCAATCGATAATGCGGCTGATCACATAGCAGCGCTCGATGCGTCGGCGCGGTCCAGCGGATTTGGTCCCTTTGTCACCACCGAGATACGCGATCTCCACCGTCGACCGCTTGCCGGACGAGAGCTCGCCGATCTCGATGCGGTTATTCTCGATCCGCCGCGCGCCGGCGCGTCAAGCCAGACGGCGGCGCTTGTGGAGTCACAGGTGCCGGTGATTGCCTACGCCTCGTGCGATCCGCGAAGTTTCGGACGCGATGCCCGAATTTTATGCGATGGCGGCTACCGGCTGGAGGCCGTCACGCCGGTCGATCAATTCCTCTTCACCCCGCATGTCGAACTTATCGGGGTGTTTCGGCGTTAACTCGCTAACACCGCCCGTGCGGCGGGCAACGCCGCGCCGATGGTGATTTTGGCGCCCTGTTCGGCAAGCACATCTTCCATTGCCGCGAGGAACAGGGTCACATGCTGGGTCGAGGACGATTGGCCCATCAGTCCGACGCGCCAGATCTTCCCGGCAAGCGCGCCGAGTCCGGCACCGATTTCCAGATCGTAGCGCTCAAGCAATGTTTTGCGCACGGCCGCTTCATCGACGCCATCCGGAATGATGACGGCGTTGAGCTGCGGCAGACGGCACGCCTCATCGACGATAAAGCTGAGCCCCATCGCCTCCCAGCCATCGCGCAGCGCGGCATGGTTTTTCGCGTGACGGGCCCAGGCGTTTTCGAGCCCTTCTTCTTCCAGCATCACCAGAGATTCATGCAGCGCGTAAAGCGGGTTGATCGGCGCGGTATGGTGATAGACCCGTCCGCCCTCGGCGTTCCAGTAACCCATCACCAGATTGAGATCCATGAACCAGCTTTGCACGGCACGATTTCGTCCGCGGATTACACCCGCAGCGCGGTCGGAAATGGTGACCGGCGAGAGGCCGGGCATGCAGGACAGGCATTTCTGCGATCCGGAATAGACCGCATCAGCGCCCCATTCGTCTGTCAGGACCGGCGTTCCACCGAGTGACGTCACAGCATCGACGATAGACAGCGCGCCATGCTTGTCGGCCAGCGCGCAGATCGCGGCGGCATCGGATTGCACGCCTGTTGACGTCTCGGCATGGACGAAGGCGACAGCCTTGGCGCCCGGATTTTCGGTGAGCGCTTCTTCTACCTTGGCGAGGTCAACCGGCTTGCCCCAGTCATCCATTACCATCACGGCGATCCCGCCGCAGCGCTCGACATTTTCCTTCATGCGGCCGCCGAACGCGCCGTTCTGGCAAACAATTACCGTATCGCCCGGTTCCACCAGATTGACGAAGCAGGTTTCCATACCCACCGAACCAGGACCGGATACTGGAATGGTCAGCCCGTTTTTCGTGCGGAAGGCGTAGCGCAGCAGATCCTTGATCTCGTCCATCATCGCCGTAAAGGCGGGGTCGAGATGTCCAATGGTTGGCCGCGCCATGGCGGACAGCACACGGGGGTGGAGGTCGGACGGGCCGGGACCCATAAGTCGACGGACCGGCGGGTTGAACGAAGAAGTCATGTCGGGTTCCTTGTAGGGTGATTTCCCCGCCGGGCGGATTACGAAATTTCGGGCGCGCGCATCGTAGCGGGGATCGGACGACAGGCAACCCTTGTCGGTTAAATCCCTTAAAATGCGACGGAAAGGCTGATCGCGCCGAACTGGTCGGTGTCGTCCTGGGTTTCGAATTCTTTCGACCGCCAGGTGTGGGTATAGGCCAGCC
>JBLHKG010000156.1:0-5677 GCA_047619835.1 Alphaproteobacteria bacterium | reverse complement strand
GCAGCTCGGCGAATAAATCATCGGAAATATCCGCTGGCGTCACGGTCATGGCCTCAGCCAGGGCCAGCGCGGCCCGTTCGGCGGGTGAAAACAAATCGCTGTCCTGCCAGATCGCGACCTCGGCAATCTTTTCGTCTGAACTCCCTGCATCGCTGCTCCCGGCAGCGTTGGTGTCAATTCAGAACGGACAGGCGATCATCTGGGCGGCGCGCAGACAGGCCAGGGCCCGCAGCTCGGCCGGCAAAGTGCCGCTTTTCGCCGGCATGGCGCTCAGCGCCCGTCCGGCGATGAGCACCTCCGGGCAACGCGCCTGAATACCGGCACTATCGGAAATCCGGCCTGTCGTTTCCAGCGCCTTTTCGAGGACCGGCCGGGCGCCTTCCGGCGCCTCAGCGAGCGTTAGCGGCTTCAATCGGGTCATGGCAATCCTCCTAAACATCATTAAATTCAGGGCTGTCGAATTCAAGGCTGTTGAATTCAGGGCTATACAAGCGGCACGTAATTGTATTCTCCAACTCCCTGCAGCACCAGGATCGTCATTGAAGATTCACCGGCATTGGCAACCAGGTGGGGGCGTCCGGCGGCGTCCTCATAACTCTGCCCCGGACCAAGCACCACTTTTCCTTCGGCTCCTGAAGGAACAGTCGAAGCTGGCGTTCTATCACATAGAATGTATCGCTGATATTGTTGTGGGCGTGCCACGGCACCGTTTGCGTCGGCGATAGCTGCAATTCGCTGATCCGAAAGCCGGGTCGCTCCAGATGGTACGATCGACCTCATAGAGGTTGCTCTGGTCTGCAAGCCCCGCGCTTCGGCTATTGCCGAATCCTGGATGGTCGCAGCTCGAATCCGAATGCGGGTCCGGGTTACTTCCGATAGCGGGTTTCGGGGAGCGAACGTCATTTGGTCGCCGGTGTGTGTGCTTTCAGAAAAGTGCGGACGTGGCGCAGGGCGAGTTCTATCAAGATCGGAAGTCACCGGCTGAACGTCCGTTACTGAGGGCTTAGCGGAAGTGATTGACGGCAAGACCACCTAGCCATAAGTGGACATTGGTTGACCTTCAGCGCAACCAACCTTGGCGCGATTGGGTCCCGCTACGGCGCGTCACTCTGGCACCCGTCCTCTAATAGCGTTCGCTCGCGCCGTATACGAGATTTGGCCATTCTCGTCTGTCGGAAGGCTGTCTCGCAGAAAGGCTTTGAGCCGTTTGACATCTGCGTCGGATAGGTCCCGGATGGTCTCCCCAGTCTGTGAGGACCAATAATCATCGAAGTCCTTGAAAATGAACTGGCTTTCGATCGATCTACTGTCGATTGCTTCAAGACCTGATGTCTCGAATAGTTCTGTGAGGCCTTCAATCGTACGGATTTTTTTTCCCGGTCGGCGGCCCCGTGAAACACCAATCGATTTAACGGCATCTTGCAGCGGCTGCGTGGGAGGCCCTTCACCCGGCGCAGGCCAAACATAAGCCGCAACTGTTCCCCCTTGCCGCACAACGCGCGTGATCTCAGACATGGCCTGCGTGCGATCGGGAATGTATTGGATAACCAACGCCATGACCGCAACATCAAATTCGTCATCACCAAACGGCAGGGACATTGCATCACCCACACGCAGGTCCACGCGGCTCGCCCATGGTTTGCCTTTGGCTAATGCGATTTGCCCCTCGGAGGGGTCGATTGCGTACATGGCGCTCGGCGCATTCCGATCAAGCCAAAGCTCGGTAAACGACCCAGTTCCGCAACCGACATCTAAACATCGCAATCCGCTTGGCAAAGACAGCCAGTCAAGGAATGCTTCACCCGCCACACGACTCAGACGTCCCATGCTACGTTCATAGGCTTCACTATCGGCAAAAAAATTCTTTTCTTCGGCCATGCTGTGCCCCCCAGATGCGCGTCATCGGCGAAAGTCTATGCTCCTGTGGAGGGTGAGTCTATCAATGCTCGATGCCCGTTTTGGGTCAATTTCTGCCCTTTCAATAACCGGTCATAATGTCCGCTATCGAGGGCGAAACAGACCAAAATAAGAGAGAGGCGGATAGACGGCCGGCTAGCCCCCTGGCATCCTTTGTCGCTTCCCCTGCCACACCCACGGCCTGTGCCCTTGTCCATCACGGGGCGTCATGCGAACTTGTGACATGGCAAAAACAATCACCCTGGCGCTCGACCGCTACGAACGGCATTTTCCGTTTTTTGATGGCACCCTCAACATACCAGCGGGGCTCTCCCTCGATGTGCGGCAGGTGGGGGAGACCACATCGCTGCGCGACGGGGGGCACCGCCACAAGCGGATGCTGAACGAGCATGAATTTGACGCCGCTGAGGTCTCGTTCTCGTCCTATCTGATGGCCAAAGCGCGCGGACTGCCTTTTACCGCCATCCCCGCCTTTCCACGCCGGCTGTTCAGCCAAACCCAGATGTATGTACGGACGGATTCGTCCATCGAGCACCCGTCGGAGCTTGCCGGCAAGCGCATCGGGCTGCAATCCTTCCAGACGACGCTTGCCGTGCTCGCCAAGGGGGATCTCGCCCATGAATACGGGGTGGATCTCAAATCGGTTCGATGGATCGCCCGCGCCAACGAGACCGTCGCCTTTGAGCCCCCCGAGGGCTGGATGATCGAGAGCGTCGCCGCCGATGCCGACCTCAGCACCATGCTGGCCGAGGGCGAGATGGATGCGCTGTTTCTGTCACGCGTGCCGGACGCGCTCACAGATGGAAGTGTGCGGCGGCTGTTTCGCGATCCGCGCGGGGCGTGTGCTGAGTTCCACAATCGCAACGGCTTTTTCCCGATCATGCATGTCATCGCCATTGCCGATGACGCCGTCGCAGCGAATGGCGCACTGCCCCGGCTATTGCTGGATCTCTACGCAGAGGCGGACGCGCTAACGGCACAATATCTGGACGATCCTGGCTGGTCGCGGCTTGCCTGGGCGCGGATCGCCCGCGAAGAACAGGAGGCCGCGCTGGGGGGTAATCTGTGGCCGACCGGAATTGCCGCCAATCTGGCCAATATCGATCGTTTTGCCGGCTATTCGCACCATCAGGGGCTGACCGACCGGGCGCTGACCGCCGCTGATCTTTTCCACCCCTCTGTTCTGATGAGTTAATCGAGGAACCAATGTGCCGTTGGCTTGCCTATAGCGGACCCGCGCTTCGGCTTGATGCCATTCTGTTCAAACCGGAGAACTCTGTTCAAACCGGAGAACTCGCTGATCCAGCAGAGCCTGCGCGCCCAGCGCAGCCGCTCGGTCACCAATGGCGACGGATTCGGCGTCGGCTGGGTACGACGAACAGGGGTAAACACTATAAATAATAGGTCTTTGCCCGACCTTCTGACCAATACTGTCTGTTCGTTTCGAGCGTCACTTGCCCTTGAACACCGGCTTGCGTTTTTCCATGAATGCCGTGCGGCCCTCGACATAATCTTCACTTTCCATGCAGGCTTTGGTCGCCGCCGCGCAGGCCTCCATATCGCGATCCGCCCGGTCCATCAGCACATTTTCGACATTGATCTTGGCGTTGCGGATCGAGAGCGGCGCGTTTTCCGCGATCATCATGCCGATCTCGGTCACCACCGATTTAAGCTCGTCCGCCGGCACCAGCCGGTTGATCAACCCGATGCGCAACGCTTCCTCCGCCGAAAAACGCCGGGCGGTATAGAGTATTTCCTTGGCATAGGCCGGCCCGACCAGATCCATCAGCTTCTTGATGCCGGCAAAGGGATAGCCGATCGACAACCGCGCGGCGGGAACGCCAAACTGCGAGCCCTCGGCCGCGAAACGCATGTCGGCATTGAGCGCGGTTCCCAGCCCACCGCCGAGACAAAATCCCCTGATCATCGCAATCAACGGCTTGTCGAGGCTCGTCATGGCCGCTTCGACCCGGGCCGACAGCGCATGATAGTCCGCCTGCTGCTCGGGTGAGGAGCGCAGCTTCTCAAATTCCGAAATATCCGCACCCGACACGAAAGCCTTGTCGCCGGCGCCAGTCATCACGACCGAGCGGACAGAATCGTCGGCGGCAAAATCTTCCAGGATCTGCAGGATGGCATGGCGCATTGCGACCGATAATGCGTTACGCCGTTCGGGGCTGTTGAAAATCATCCAGCCTATGCCGTCGGATTTTTCCGCCAGCATTTTGTCAGTGTCGAGTTTCATTTCGTTTTTCCCTCCAATGTTGCTGCACCAGGCCACTCAAAATTTTAGATCGCACCCTGTTCGCGCAGCGCGGCGATTTTCGCCTTGTCGTAGCCGATTTCGCCCAGCACATCTTCTGTGTGCTCGCCGATTTCCGGGGTCGCTGTGCGGGCGACGCCTTTCGCCCGGCTCATCTGGAACGGCTGGCCGACCACGCGGAGATCGCCAAGCCTTGGATGGTGGACCGGCCAGGCGATGCCGAGATGCTGTACCTGCGGATCGGCAAAGGTCTCATCCAGCTTGTAAATCGGCCCGCACGGCACGCCGCCCTCGTTGATGATATCAACCCATTCGCCAGTGGTTTTGGTCGCGGTGTAGGTTGAGAGCTCCTCATTCAGCGCATCGCGATTTGCCCGCCGGTCGTCCGCGGTGAGATATTCGGCGCGCGCGATGAGCACATCGGCGCCGAGCCCTTTGCACAGCCGCTCCCACATCTGCTGGCCGCCGGCGGCAATGTTGATGTGGCCGTTTTTGGTCGGAAAGACGCCGGTCGGAATCGATTTGGGATGATTGTTGCCGGCCTGTCCCGGCACCGTCCCGTTCATCAGGTAACCCGCCGCCTGGAAATCCATCAGCGCGATCTGCGATTCCAGCAACGACGAGTGGACCCACTGGCCCTCGCCCGATTCCTCCCGCTCCAGCAGCGCGACCAGAATGGCCATCGCCGTATTCATGCCACAGGTAAGATCGGCAATCGCCGTGCCGGCGCGCATCGGCCCCTGACCCGGCGCCCCCGTGACCGACATGAAGCCGCCCAGCCCCTGCGCGATCTGATCGACGCCCGGACGCCCGACATAGGGCCCATCCTGGCCAAACCCGGAGATCGACCCGAGGACAATGCGCGGGTTCACCTTGCGCAGCGATTCATAATCGATGCCGAGTCGGTTCTTGACGTCGGGCCGGTAATTCTCGACGACCACATCGGCGTCCTTGAGCAGGGTAAAGAAAAGCTCCTTGCCCGCCTCGGCCTTCAGATTGATCGTGATCGAGCGCTTGTTGCGGTGCAGATTCTGGAAATCCGGCGCGTCGCGCTCGCCGGTATAGCCGTCATCGGCAGTGCCGGGCGCGAGGGGCTGCTCGATCTTTATCACATCGGCGCCCCAGTCGGCGAACACCTTGACGCAGGTCGGCCCCGAGCGGACACGAGTGAGATCCAGCACCTTGAAACGGGACAGCGGCAGCTTGGGCGTTGCCATGACGGAATTCCTTTCGGTTAGTCGACGGACTGCGACAGCGCGGAAGCATACACCGGTGGGGGGCATGTCATAAACCCTGTGGTTCGGCGTGCCCGGCGACTGCCCGACCAGGCCGCCCACCGCCATCACCGGATTTGTCCCGGTGATCTTCTGCCGGTGATCTCCTGCCGCAGAACACCATCCTCAAAACAGCCCGGTTGGGTTACCTGATTCCAGGCCCTCCTCCCAAACCATAAAGGCATCGCGCTATCGTGAACGAAAATCGCGGCGGATCAGTCCG
>JBLHKG010000155.1:0-5687 GCA_047619835.1 Alphaproteobacteria bacterium | reverse complement strand
CTGTTCCCGCTCAGCCTCGGTGCCGAAGGGACGGCAAGGATCGGCGGCAATCTATCGACCAATGCCGGCGGCACAGGCGTGCTGCGATACGGCAACGCGCGCGATCTCGCGCTCGGTCTTGAAGTCGTGCTGCCCGACGGTCGAATTTGGGACGGGCTATCCAGCCTGCGCAAGGACAATACCGGCTACGATCTCAAGCATCTTTTCATCGGCGGCGAAGGCACGCTCGGCATTATCACCGCCGCCGTGCTCAAGCTGCACCCCCGGCCCCGCGACGTACAGACCGCTTTTGTCGCCGTCCGCAACTGTGCCGCCGCCATCGAACTTCTGGCCCGCGCGCGGACTGCCAGCGGAGACCGGGTGACCACGTTTGAATGGATGGCGCGTACCGGAATTGCCTTTGTGCTGGAGCACATCCCCGGCACCCGCGATCCGCTGGCGCAGGAATGGCCGGAATATCTCCTGATCGAGCTTTCCTCGGGCCATGAGGATGGATCCCTTCGTGAATCTCTCGAAGAGATCCTCGCCGATGCGATGGAGCGCGGCGAGGTGCTGGACGCGACGATTGCGGACAGCCGGGCGCAGGCAAAGGATTTCTGGAAATTACGGGAAACCATCCCCGAAGCGCAGCAGATCGCCGGACGCGGCATCAAACATGACATTTCGGTACCGGTTTCGAGCGTGCCGGAATTCCTCGGCCGTGCCAACCAAGGCGTGGCCCGCGCCGTCCCCGGCCTTGAAATTTGTGCCTTTGGCCATATCGGCGACGGCAATGTTCATTACAATCTGAACCAGCCCCCCGACGCCGACGGTGCCGAATTCATGACGCACCAGGCCGAGCTCAACCGGATCGTCCACGATATCGCGACCGACCTTCGCGGATCGATCAGCGCCGAACACGGGATAGGGCTGCTGAAGCGCGACGAGCTGCAGCATTATAAATCTCCGGTCGCACTGGACCTTATGCGAACCCTCAAACAGGCCCTCGATCCCAAGGGCATCATGAATCCGGGCAAAGTCCTCTAGCAGTCTGAGCAATCGATGACCGATTATGACCCGCCGCTCCGCGACATCCGGTTTGTTCTGGAGGAGCTGACGGGTCTCGATACCATCCTTGCGCTGCCGGCCTTTGAAGCGTTCGGACGCGATGATATCGCCGAAATTCTGGAACATGCCACCCGTTTTGCCACCGGCGAGCTCGCACCGCTCTATCGGATTGGCGATAGCGCCGGCTGTCGGTTGGAAAACGGCGCTGTCAGAACGCCGCCCGGCTTCCCCGAAGCCTGGGCACAATTTTGCGCAGCTGGCTGGTGCGGGGCAACCGCCGATCCTGCCCATGGCGGCCAGGGCCTGCCCCGTCTGATCGGTGGCGCGCTGGCGGAAATTTGGAACGCCGCCAACATGCCCTTTACCCTGTGTGCCGCCCTCACCGAGAGCGCCGCGACACTTCTTGCCGAGCATGGCACAGATGGACAAAAGGCGGTCTATCTGCCGAAGCTGGTGTCTGGAGAATGGACCGGCGCCATGGCGATTACCGAACCGCAAGCCGGCTCGGATATCGGCGCGCTGAGCTGCCGGGCGGAACCAGATGGCAATTTGTACCGCTTGTTTGGACAGAAAATCTTCCTCAGCTGGGGCGAGCACGACCTCACTGAAAACATTATCCACATGGTCCTGGCCCGGCTCCCCGATGCACCGCCTGGCCACCGTGGTATCACACTTTTTCTTGTCCCTAAATTTCTGCCCGATGGCGCGGGCAAGCCCGGCGCCCGAAATGATCTTCGCTGTCTGGCGCTGGAGGCAAAGATGGGCATTCATGCCAGCCCTACCTGCGTGATGGAGTATGGCGCCGCGGAGGGCGCAATCGGCTGGCGGGTCGGCGAAGCCGGCGATGGCCTCAACGCAATGTTCACAATGATGAACGCCGCCCGCATTGCGGTCGGCATTGAGGGGCTCGGTTTGTCTGAACGCGCCTTCCAACAGGCGCGCGATTATGCGAGGCAACGGCTTCAGGGACGCGATCCTTCAGGCGCTACCGACGGCCCCTCTCCGATCATTCATCACCCTGACGTCCGGCGTATGCTGCTTCTCATGAAGGCCCGGATTGAGGCCATGCGAGCGCTCGCAGCAGACGCGGGGTTGGCCGCGGACCTCGCCAGCCATCATCCTGACCCTGAGATCCGCGCGATGCAGGAATCACGGCTTGGTGTCCTGACACCGCTGGTCAAGGCATGGTGTACAGATGGAGCGGTCGAAATTGCGTCGAGCGCTATGCAGGTCCATGGCGGCGCCGGCTATATCGAGGAAACAGGCGCAGCACAGATTTTGCGAGATGCGAGAATCACGCCAATTTACGAAGGCACCAACGGCATTCAGGCGCTGGATCTGATGCGCCGCAAGCTCGCCAGCGACCAGGGCTATACCATTGGCGCGATGATCGAGGAAATCCGACAGTTCGACGGATTGCTTGCGGAAACATCGCGTCCGGAAATCGCCGAAATTCGCGGCCGCCTCGCCGAAGCGGGCGCCGCGCTTGCCCGCGCCACTCAGTTTATACTGGATTGTCTGACAACAGATCCAGAAACCGCCGATGCGGCTGCCACGCCCTATCTGGACCTTCTCGCAACCGTTCTTGGCGGCTATGCATTGGCACGCGCGGCAGTCCTTGCCGCACAGCATCTCGAGGCCGCCGGAGATGACACTGATTTCTACACAGCAAAGCTCGCCACTGCGCATATTTTTGCAACGGCGATCCTGCCAAATGCCGGCGCACGGGAGCGCGAAATCCGCGATTCCAGCACGTTGCTTGCCACCTTTCCAGAGACGTTAATCTGACCCGCCAATAGGGCCGATTTAGGGGCAAACTATTTGCTTGCAAAGCAGAGAATAATGAGCGAAACAACGCGCCTTATTTTATGCGGCAAAGGCCGCCGATTGGAGGAATATGGATGGCGCAGGAGTCTTTGCTCGCGCATGAACCCGTTACCGCCGACGCGCCGGCAAATGACACAGGTTTCGCGCCTCTCGCAAGCGTTCCCAAGGATTATTTCGTCGAATGTGACGGCCAAGTTTTTGCTGGGTCCCACGTCCTGGTCGATTTTTGGGGCGCGATCAACCTGGACAATCAGGAGCTGATTGAGAAGGCGCTGCGCGAAGCGGTCGAGACCTGTGGGGCCACCCTCCTACACATTCATTTGCATCGCTTTACCGAAGGCGGCGGGATCTCCGGCGTTGCCGTGCTCGCCGAATCCCATATCAGTGTCCATACATGGCCGGAACGCGGCTTCGCGGCGTTCGATATCTTTATGTGCGGACAATGCGATCCGGAAAAATCACTGCCGGTATTACGGCAGTATTTTCATCCCACCGAAGTGAAAACCGAGCACCATCGCCGAGGCATTGTCGAGTGAATGGTGGGGGAGCGGCCGACGAATGGTTCGTCGAGACCCTCTATCCCGAGTTTCATCAGTCGCTGCGAATAGATGAAGTCCTGTTCCATGGTCGTACCGCGTTTCAGGAAGCCCTGATCTTTCGCAATGAGCGCTTTGGTCGCGTTCTGACGCTCGATGGCATCGTCCAGACAACCGAAAATGACGAGTTCTGCTATCACGAAATGATCGCCCATGTGCCGATCATTGCGCATGGCGCGGTCCGGCGCGTGCTGATCATCGGCGGCGGCGACGGCGGTGTTCTCCGCGAGACGCTGAAGCACCCGGGCGTCACAGCGACAATGATCGAGCTCGACAAGACGGTGGTCAATATCTGCCGCCAATACATGCCGTCATTGAGCGCCGGCGCGTTCGATGATCCGCGCGCCGATGTCAGGTTTATGGACGGCATCAAATTCGTTGCGGAAACCGATGAAAAATTCGATGTCATTATCGTCGATTCCACCGATCCGATCGGACCCGGAGATGTCCTCTTTACCCAGGAATTCTATGTTGACTGCGCGCGCTGCCTTACCGAAAAGGGCATGCTGATTACCCAGAGCGGCGTCACCTTCATGCAGAACGACGAAGCCCGGAATACCTGGCAGCGGATGAAATCCCTTTTTGTCGATCCCGCTTTTTACGTCACCCAGGTACCGAGTTACGCCGCAGGCTTGATGACTTTGGGTTGGGGTTGCCACTCAATTGAACCGCGCCAGACCTCGGTTGCCGAACTCACCGAGCGTGTCAGCAGAGCAGGACTTTCGACAAAGTACTACACGCCCGCAGCGCATCATGCGGCGTTCAGCGTGCCCGCCTATATCGAAGCGTTAAAAAGCGATTAGAAGAAATTATTTGGTCGGCGCCGCGAGTACCAATACCCAGTAATCGCCATAACTCAATCTGCCGGGATCCGGGTCGCGCCGAACATGGGCGAGCCCGGCATGGCGTAGTCCCGGCAACAGCATATTCTTTCGATGTCCGGGGCTATCGATCCAGCTCGCGACGACGCGCGCCGGATCCTTGATCCCGGCCGCGATATTCTCGGCGACCAGACGCCAGTTATATCCAGCCTCGCTAACCCGCTGACCAATTATCGAGCCATCCGCGCCGGTATGGCTGAAGAAATCCTGATCCGCCATCGCCTTGGCATGGCGTCCTGCCGCCCGATCAAGATAGCGGTTCCTGGTTAGTGGAGGTTCGCTGTTCGCCGCCCGAAACCCGTTGACCTCATGCAACGCAGTCACCGGTGAAGGGGGCGAAGTATCGGCATTTTGTCCGAACACTGCATGGGAGAGCATAAATCCCAGCAGCACCACCGCGACAAACGCCAAAATCTTGGTCAGATTTGAATCCATCAGCCTAACATCGTCAAAAGAGTGGGCCTGTCATGCCGTTCCCTCTGCTTCGGCGGCCTCGGTCGCGCGCTGAATCAGAAGCTTTCGGTCGATTTTGTTGGTGCCTGCCAGCGGCAGCGCATCAACAAAAAACACCCGTCTCGGATGCGCGTAAGCCGGCGCGTTATCGAGGGCGAATTTCTTGACCTCGTCCTCGGTCAGGCTCTCGCCGCCGCGCAGCACAACAAAGGCATGTGGCACATGCGCCTTCAGCATGTTGGGCGCCGGCACAACAACGGCCTGCATAATTGCTTCATGCCGTTCGAGCGTGGTCTCCACATCGCCAGGGTAAATGTTTTCACCCCCCGTCACGAACATATCATCGGCCCGGCCAACGAAATAAAACCAGCCGTCTTCATCGCGCCGGAGGATATCACCGGTATCGAGCCAGCCGTCTTTGAGCGCCTTCGCTGTTTCGTCCGGCAGATTGTGATAGCCCCGCATAACACCGGGGTTGCGGGTATGGAGAATCCCCTGATTTTCGTCGGTTCCCCCTTCGAACCGGATTTCGACGTCCGGCAGCGGATAGCCAACCGAAATGCGAGGTCTCGGTCGACCGTCGGCATGCTTCCAGGACAGAAGAACCGGGCCGCCCTCGGTAATGCCGTAATTGAGATTGATCTTTGCCTCCGGGAAAAGCGCCTGAAGCCGGTCAAGCAGAACCTCGGACGCCGGCGCCGAACCCATGCTCATGGCGCGCACCGAACTGCGGTCGGTTGCGGCCAGCAGGTCTTCCTTTTGGATCATCAGGGCGTACATGGTCGGCACACCGGTCAACATGGTCAGCCGGTAGCGTTCGATGCAGCGAATATAGAGTTCGGCGTCAAAGCGCGGCAGCAGCACAACGCGTCCGCCCGGTGCG
>JBLHKG010000154.1:0-5695 GCA_047619835.1 Alphaproteobacteria bacterium | reverse complement strand
CATAGGAAGTACCCCGCACCGCGAGAATCATCCCGTCCTTGTCGAGCGCAATTTCACCGTCCCACATGACGTCGCGACCATGATGGTCACTCATGAATCCCTCGGAGCGGTCACTTACCCACTTGACTGGACGTCCAAGCCGGTAGGACGCCCAGGGGATCAGAATATGTTCGTGATAGGTCCCGCCGCGCAGCCCGAAGCTGCCGCCCATGTCGCCGCATACGACCCGGAATTTGTTCTCCGGCACTCCGAAGATCTTGGTCGCGAGCTCTTCCCGGACCTGCCACGGGTAATGCACGGCGGTATACACCGTCCATTTGCCATTCCGCCGGTCGTAATCGCAGATGACGCCACGCGGCTCCATCGTCGCATGCGCCGAACGGTTAACCGGCAGCATTTCGCGAACAATGTGATCCGCTTTGGCAAAACCTGCCTCGGTCGCGGCCTTGTCACCCGCCTGATGGACAAAACAGATATTGTTACCGGCCTCCGGCCACACCACAGGCGCGCCTTCCTGCGCCGCCTCATAGGGCGTCGAAATCGAAGGCAACGGCTCGTAGTCTACTTCGATCAGCTCAGCCGCATCCTTGGCCTGCTCCAGCGTCTCGGCGACAACCAGGGCAACATAGTCCCCCACCATCCTCACCTCATCGAGGCAGAGCGGTCGGTTTACCGGCTCGAACATGGGGCTGCCGTCGCGACGTTTGCGCTTGGGGCTACATTCCGGAATACCGAATCCGTCGGCGACATAGTCGGCGCCTGTCAGAACCGTCAAAACGCCTGGGGAGGTCTTGGCGGCGCTGGTGTCTATCGAGTTGATTTTTGCATGGGCAAAGGGCGAACGCAGGATATAGGCCCGCGTCTCACCAGCCAGGACATTATCGTCCATATAGCGCCCGCCACCGGTCAGCAGGCGGGGGTCCTCGGTTCTCGGTACGGGTTGGCCAATTCCGAATTTCTCAACCATGCCTGATATGCTCCCTACTCTCAAAAATTAGCGAATGATGCGGCGGTGGCCGCGCTGGCGCGATCATATTCACCGGAAGCGGTTTAGAAAAGGGCGGGAACAACGTTGCGTGGGTAGCCCGGACGGTCCGCCGCTGCTATTTTCAGGCTCAATCGATACGAATAGTAAGCAACACTCAGGAGAGGCTTCGCCACATGGACGAGAACATCGGAATTCGCAAATCCAATACCCGTTATCAGTCCGACATCATCGTCGACATGATCAAGCTCTACGATTTCCCGGCAATTCCGCTCAATCCCGGGGCCAGCTATCGCGGCCTGCATGACAGTCTCGTCAATTATGGCGAGAACGATCCGCCGATGATCCTGTGCAATCATGAGAAAATCGCCATCCAGATCGCCCACGGCTACACCAAGGCGACCGGCAAGCCGATGGCCGCAGCCGTCCATAACGTGGTCGGTTTGTTGCATTCACCGCTCGCAATCTACTACGCCTATATCGACCGCTGCCCGGTCTTCCTGATCGGCGCCACCGGCCCGATGGACGAAAAGCTGCGTCGTCCCTTCATCGACTGGATCCACACCGCCTTTGCCCAGGGCTCCGCGGTGCGCGATTTCACCAAGTGGGATTACCAGCCAGGCAGCGTTCACGGCATTCCGGATTCCTTTGCCCGCGCCTATTCAATCATGATGACCGAACCTCAGGGGCCAGTTTACATGGTCTATGACGCGGGTATTCAGGAAGCCGAGCTGACCGAAGAAATCAAAATACCGTCGGCCAGCGCAGTGAAAGTACCGCCGCGTCTCGCCGCCGATCCCGAACTTATCGGCGAGGCCGCCGATATGCTGCTGGCCGCCGATTACCCGGTTCTCCTGACCGAATACGCCGCCCGTGCGCCGATTGGTTTCAACGATACTGTCGAGCTCGCCGAACTGGTCGGCTCACCTGTGTTCGATATCAACAAGCGTCTCGGCTTTCCCAACCGGCATCCGCTAAATGTCTCCATGCATGACGACGCCTTCAAGGGTGCCGATCTGGTGATGGCGCTCGACGTCATCGACTGGACCCGCGGATCGCACAAGCCAAACTGGGAAACCCGTGAGGTTGAGGCGATCACAACAGATGACTGCAAGTGGATCGACATCGGTTTTGCCGATATCGAGATCAGCAAATGGGCGACCGACTACAACAAACACCATAATTGGGACATGCGGATTCTGGCCGATACCGCGAATGCGATCCCCGCCCTGACCAAGGCTTGCACCACCCGCATCGCAGGTGACGCAAAACTCGCGGCTAAAATCTCCGACCGGACCCAGGTGGTAGGCGAAAAGCACAAGGCGCATTGGGACGAATGGCAGGACGAGGTGAAGGAACATTGGGACCAGATGCCGATGCATGAGGCCCGCATGGCTCATGAAGTCTGGGGCGCCATCCGCGGTGAAGACTGGGTCCTCACCGCCGGGACGCTCAAGGACTGGGTCCGCAAGGTCTGGAACTTCGACAAGCCCTATCAGCACCCCGGCCGCGATCTCGGCACCGCCACGCAATTCGGCATCTCAATGGGTGTCGCCTATGCGTACAAGGACACCGACAAGCTGGTGGTCGATCTGCAGCCCGATGGCGATTTGATGTTCGATCTCGGCGCCATGTGGGTCGCCGCCAAGTATGAGATCCCGATGCTGGTCATCATGTATAATAACCGTGCTTATTATAACGACTGGGCACATCAGATCTCAGTCGCCAAGAAACGCGGCACCGATCCGGCGCGGGCCTATATCGGCATGGATCTGGAAGGACCGGAACCCGATTTCGCTCACATCGCACGGGGAATGGACTGGTATGCCGAAGGACCGATTTTCGATCCGACGGAAATCGGTCCGGCAGTCGCCCGTGGCATCGAACAGGTCAAAAAAGGCAAACCCGCCCTGATCGACGTCATCACCTGGCGCCGCGGGGATGCGTCATAGATCTAATATGGGTAGCATCGTAGCCGCCGCGTTGGGGAGCTGATTCCGAGGACACACAGGAGGCGAAGCCTATGATGATTCAGAACGCGCCTGCGGGCGAGCCGCGCTTCATCTGCCTGATGACGGAGCATATGGACCTCTGTCGGCAATTTGCCGAAGCCTTTGGCAACAACCGGTTTGAGAAACCCGAACCGTATCAGGAAACGCTTTTCGCAATTGCCCACCATGATCGCGGCTGGGATCAGTTCGATGCCAATCCGGTGCTCGATGCGAAAAGCGGATTTCCCGCCGGTGTCGGCGGCGCCAAGGGACCGGGCGGTGCGGAAACCACCCGGCTGTCGCCCGACTTCAATGAGAAGCGCCATGCCTATTGCGGCCTGTTGGCGTCGATGCACACATGGGGCCTCTACAACGCCCGCTATGGCTATTCCGATTTTCGGGTGCGGCCAGGCGGTTCCACATCGGTGCCGATCTCGCCCGACATAGCCGATGAGACCAACCTAATCCTCGAAGGCGAGATCGCACGGCAGAACCGGCTGAAGGAATTGCTTGCATCGGACCCCGACACAAAAAGCTGGGTCGAGGAAGATCGGTTGCTGCAGAATTACAAACTCCTGCAGTTCTGCGATACGCTGGCGCTCTATTTCAATCTGCGCCACGAGACCGATCGCGAAAAAGAAATCTATATCCATGTCCCCCAATCGCGGACTGCCGATACATCCGTGACCGTTACGCCCCGGGGCAACGGGGTTTACGAATTTTCACCATTTCCGTTTAGCGGCAACAGTCTCGACGTCAGCTGCAAGGGGCGCTATTTCGAGGCCACCAAAGAGGCGCAGGAGCCAGAAGCCCTTGGTACCCTGATCGAACACCTGCCGGTAGAAGAGCAAATCCATAAATTTATCCCGGCATAGCCAGAACTCGCATCACGCCGAATGATCCGCCCATTCCCAAAAAATGCGCCCGGTGTTTCCCCACCCCAACGCACCTGCTACTTTCCAGCGCATCGACACGCCAATTCAAAATAGCAACACGAGGCAGACCACCCATGAACGGCATCAAGAAGTCCAATACCAAATACCAGTCGGACGTCATCGTCGATCTGATCAAGCAGTACGGGTTCGAGCATATCGCGCTCAATCCGGGCGCCAGCTATCGCGGCCTCCATGACAGCCTGGTCAATTACGGCGAAAACGATCCGCCGATGATGCTGTGCACCCATGAGAAAATCGCGGTCCAGATGGCGCATGGTTATGCGCGCGTCACCGGTAAACCGATGATTGCCATCGTCCATAATCTGGTCGGTCTTCTGCATGCGCCGATGGGCGTCTATTACGCCTATCTCGACCGTGCGCCGGTGTTCATCATGGGAGCGACCGGACCGGTTGCCGAAACCAAACGCCGCCCCTACATCGACTGGATTCACTCCGCCAATGTTCAGGGTCAGGTGCTGCGCGATTTCGTCAAATGGGATGCACAGCCGGCGACCATCGATTACGTGCCGGACGCCTTTGCCCGCGCCTATTCGGTGATGATGACCGCCCGTCAGGGGCCGATCTATATGTGCTACGACGCCGGCCTGCAGGAAGCCGAGCTTGAGCACGAAATCAAGATGCCGCCGGAAAGCGCTGCCCGGGTTCCGGCCCAGGCCGCCGCCGACCCCACGGCGCTGTCCGCCGCCGCCGACATGCTCGCAGCCGCCGAGCGCCCGGCGATTGTCGCCGATTTTGCCGCGCGGCCGCCGCATGGCTGGGACCACGTAATTGCAATTGCCGAAACGCTGGGCGCCAGCGTCTGGGATGTGAATTCACGGCTCAACTTCCCGGGCAACCACAAGCTTAATCTCTCGATGGATCATCAGGCCTGCTACGAGGACGTCGATTGCGTCCTCCTGCTTGACGTCGCTGATTTCGAGAAACATACCCATGTCCGCGATATCTCCAACCGCACGGTGAAACCGGCGGTCAAGGAAGACGCCAAATGGATCGATATCGGCTGGACCGATACCGAGATCAGCAAATGGTCGATGGATTATGCCCGGACGCTCTACCCGGATATTCGCATGACCGCCGATGTCGTTACCGCAACGCCGATGCTGACGGACCTGCTGAAACAACGGATCGCCACGACCGATGGTCTTGCCGAAAAGATCGCCAACCGGACTGAATTGATCGGCAACAAGCACGACGCGCTGCGCGCCCAATGGCGCAAGGAAGCCGAAGAAGACTGGGATTCCCAGCCGATGACGGTTGGCCGCCTCGCGCTCGAAGTGTGGGAAGTGATCAAGGATGAAGACTGGGTCCTGACCGCCGGCACGATGCATGATGCGGCGCGCCGCCTGTGGGATTTCGACCGTCCTTACTGCCATGGCGGACGCGAACTCGGCACCGGCACCCAGATCGGCACCTCGCTCGGTGTCGCGCTCGCCAACAAAGGCACCGGGCGTCTTTGCATTGATCTGCAGCCCGACGGTGACCTGATGTTCGATGCCGGCGCGCTGTGGATGGCCGCCAAGTATGAAATCCCGATGCTGATCGTGATGTACAATAACCGCGCCTATTACAACGACTGGAACCATCAGATCGTTATCGCCAAGAACCGCGGTACCGACCCGGATCGCGCCTATATCGGCATGGATCTGCTCGACCCTGACCCCGATTTCGCCGGGCTGGCCCGTTCGCAGGGCTGGTGGGCAGAAGGCCCGATAGAAAACGGCGACGATGTTCAGGCCGCCCTGAGACGCGCCATCGAGCAGGTC
>JBLHKG010000153.1:0-5701 GCA_047619835.1 Alphaproteobacteria bacterium | reverse complement strand
GCTGCCGTTCAACGACGCGAACCTTGAGAGCGGTTGCATCAAGTACATTCCCGGCAGCCACAAACAACAGACCGTTCACGAGATCATCGCCGATGACAACAATCTGGTACAGCAGGGCCAGAACGCCCTCAATGTGCCGGTAGAAACAGCAGTCGACGCGATCCTCAAGGCTGGCCAGGCCGTGCTGCATCATGAAAGTGTGGTGCATGGGTCGGGGCCTAACAATGCCAACCATGCGCGCATCGGGTTCTCTATCCACTATATCGCACCGACCGCCAGGGAGACCCGGTTCGACGGGGCGACCGCCATGCTGCTACGCGGCGAGAATGTCGGCGATAACTGGGGCATCGATCCGGAACCCAGCGTCGATTACGACCAGACCTGCATCGACTGGATGGATGCGACCCGCGCCAAGTTCACCAGCTCGACGGCCAGCAAAATTGCCTCCGGCGGGCGGAGCTGATCATGGTGGAGATGGCTCAGGCAGCGGTCCTCATAGCCAAGAGACAGTTTGATTTTCGCGATGTGCCCCTGCCCGATATTGGACCCGATGACGGCCTGTTGCGCGTCGAGGCCGCCGGGTTGTGCGGCACGGATCACGAACAGTATGACGGCCACTTCATCGGCGGACCGCTGGGTACACTGCCGGTAACGCCTGGCCATGAAATTCTGGGTTTCGTCGACCGGCTGGGCGCAAACGCCGCCAAACGCTGGGGGGTCAAGGAAGGCGACCGGGTGATCATGGAGACCTCTATCCCGTGCGGTGAGTGTCTTGCCTGCCACGATGGCCGGACCATCTTCTGCACCGCCAATATGGGTTATGGGCTCCGCATGGGCTTCGATGTAGCGCCGCATCTGTGGGGCGGCTATGCGACACATCTTTACCTTCACCCCAAGGCACGTTTGCACAAGGCGCCGCATAATATTCCGACCGACGCGATGAGCCTGTTCAATCCGCTGGCCAACGCGGTGCGCTGGGCTGGCAAACGGCCCAATCTTCGCAAGGGTCAGAGCATCGTCATCGAAGGACCGGGACAGCGCGGCTTGCTGAGCGTCGTCGTCGCCCGTGAAATCGGCTGCGAGCGGATCATTGTCACCGGCACCAGCGCCGACAAGGAACGACTGGCACTGGCGAGAAAACTCGGCGCACACGACACCATCGTGGTGGATGAGGAAGACCCGGTCGAACGGGTGATCGACATTACCGGCGGCGCCAAGGTCGATGTCGTGATCGACGTCTCGACCGGATCGACTGAGCCCTTGCTGCAGGCGGTCGAGATGGTGAAAAAGGGCGGCTCGGTCGTGGTCGCGGGGCTAAAGACCCACAACGCCCTCAATAATTTTTTCACCGACAAACTGGTGTTTGGCGAAATTTCAATGCTCGGTGTTCTGTCGTCGGACTGGGAGGATACCGAGCAGGCCATCGAGCTGCTCAGCGATCACTGGCGGGACCTCCAACCGCTGACGACCCATGGTTATTCGATATCGGAAGCGGAGAAAGCCGTTCAGGTCCTCGGGAGGGAAATTTCCGATGGCCCCGAACCCATCCATATCTATATCGACGCGATGCGGTGATCCGGTTTACGGGGCCGTAGATACAACACGCGCCGCATACGTGATCGGCAACTTCCAGTCCTTCGCCATTTTATCCAGATTGATCTTGCCAGCCAGATAGTAGAGCCGATCGCGGTCATCCCCTTTGGCCGTGCAGAACCGGTCCTGCAGATAGAAAGGCGGCGTCGCCTGATAATAGACCCTCGCAGCAACCGTTGACGGCGTACCCTTGATGTCGCTCAGCGGAATATCATAGGCAAAGCTGTCGCCACCGCCATACGGTTTGCCACCGCTGGAATTGTAATCCGGATCATTACCGACGCCCCATGACCCGCTTTCCTCGGCCAGTTTTTCCGCCATAAACAGGGCGTTCTTGCCAGGGGCCTCGCCAGCGTTAATCGTAAATGTCTTCGAGATCGCCACCCGGTCTTCAAGTGGCAGATATCCCTGCGGCAACAGGCGGTTATCCTTGGCCTCGGCACAGATCGACAGGAAGCTGGTTGTCAGGCTCCAACCCGGATAAACGACAGATTTATTGTCCTTGGCACCAAGCTTTGTACCGCACATGTTTACCGCCTGATCGGGATTTTTCACCGGATGCTGACCGGGCACTTCCGGCTTGATGTCGTAGTTTTTAGGCGGCGCCATCACCAGTTCCTGGTAAATCTGCGCCTGGCTCTGCTTGGTGATCGCGCCAGATCCGCTGGTAAAATGGGGCTGGAAGGCAAGACGGTCTTTGACAGGCTTGCACTGGTTATCCCACCACAATTCGCCGGCAATCGGCCTTCCTGAACCGGGGTTGGCGCCATTATCGAGGATGACACCGGCACCGTTAGTTACACCGGAGCCCCACAGCGTCTTGCCGTCCTTATCCAGAACCTTGAACTCCACGAAAGCACGGCGGAAGCCGACACCGGAGGGAAATTTATGCGCGACACCGCTGACAATCTTGACTGCGGCTTTCAAATTTCCGCCACTGATTTTTGCCGACTCTACCGAAATCATTGCGGTCTTGGTCGCTGCGCTGCTCTGCATGCGCGTCAGTGTTCGGTCAATATAGGTCTGGTTGGTGGTGGTTCCCGTCGGATCGGGGCGCATATAGCCCTTCGCATCCTTGGGAATGCCCAACACCTCGGGAAATTGTTTGGCCATCGACATGAAGAACACGTTGAGGCCGACCAGCGTATGCCGGGCAAACCCCTCGCGTCGTTCCAGATCGATGTCTTTGGCCGGCAGCGTATTGTCCGCCGCCGGGAAATTGGTCTTTTCCTGGATGGTCGCGATCTTGCTGACATAGCGGTTGTCGGGATTCAAATCCGGGAAAACCAGACCCGGCGGAAAACCATCGCGCTTGTGGGAATCGGAACTTTCCATGTGGCACCGTTGGCAGGAAATCTTGAGCTTGCCGGCGCTTGGGGCGCCGCTCGGCAGGTTGCCGGCGCCGTTTGGATAGATGGCAGTTTTACCGGTCCTGAAGTCGCTGAACGCCCATTCCGGATAGGTTGTCTGTTCAAACACCGTGCCGACAATTTTACCATCCTGGAGTATTGGCAAATGGACTGTGTGACAGCTGCCGCATATGTCCGATTTGGAGAATGCATCATCGCCGTGCGGCGTCAGACCGAGCGAATTTTCCATCGGCTTTTTCTGCGGTTTGTCGATCTGCGCGCCGATTTTTTCAGGATCACCGACCAGGAAACTGCCGGTAAAGCTGGCAGCCAATGTATCGTGCCCAACTCCTGGATTAAGGAATTTTTGACGCTCGACGACGCATTTGTTTTGCGCATCCGGCGATCCGGACGGAAAATGTTTCGCGATTTCATCCTTCTTGAAAATCGCATGATGGCAGGAGGTGCAGGAAATACCATCCCGGGCGAGTGCCCCATAATTAGCGTGTTTTCCCGGCGGTATTTTGCCATTGGCGACGGGAATTTCATCGACCATTAAACGCGTGAAATTTCCGCAATCTCCGCTGTTCTCAAGTGCATGATCCAGTGTGTACTGCCGCTGGCCCTGAATGCCATGACATCCGAGGCAGACATTCTCCACTACTTTCGGGATGCCGGGTTCACTATGAAAGGTCTGCGTTTCACTGGCCAGTTGGGCAAAAAAGATTGGGTCGCGACCGGCGAGGCCCATCGGCGAGGTACGCCAGGTGCCGTAGGGCGCTTCATCGATGAACTGCCCGGGTTGTCGATTTGCAGCCGGAACGTTGGTCGACATGTCGAACAACAACCCCGTCTGGCCGACATCGTGACAGCCGAAGCACTGGTCCGAAGTCACGTACTGGCTAGCGATGCCCGCTTTGTTGTGAGCGTCATTCGGCTTGACCCATACAGTGTCGAAGCTCGCCGACGGCATGGGATTCACCGAGCTCGGCGGGGTCCCACCGGGGAAAAGTCCACTCGCGGGATATGTTTTCAGGAATGCCTTGTTGTACGGCGGAATACCTGGCGGCGCGTTCGGTTTTGGCGCATTCGTCGCATGGATGGATGAGGGCGGATCGGCAGTGGTCGGGAAATTCATGGAGAGAAAAGTGTGGATCGGATCGTCGGCAGTGCCGCCGGTGATGTTCTTCAGATCGCCAAACGTCTGGTAGGATTTCGCCGAGGCGTGGCAATCGAGGCACCCGACCCCCCATCCGGCGCCAGGGCCGAACGAGATTGCGGCCGCACCTGGAATGCCGGAGGCCGAGGGCTGCCAGGACTGATTGCTGGCCAAATTTGCTTTCAGGTCGGCGAAATATGTTTTCACCGCCGCCTGATTTTTAGGGTCGGTCTCCGCCGGGTATGTCTTCCACCCGAAATAACCCCAGTACCAGCCATCCATTGAAATTTTGCTATGGCGCACAAAAAAAGCCGCGCCGTTAGCAGACGGTTTTAAATTGAGGGGATTCTCGCCTTTGCAGTCTGACGAGGGCGGGTCATACATCTCCTTAACCGACATTGCCCCTTCCGGCATTGGGAACGTGTCGTTACCGGCAGCACGTTTCTGGACGAATTCGTAATATTCAGGCGAATACCAGATCACCACCGCGCTATGCGTGCCGAATTCGCTGCCTTTCCAGTCACCCCCTTTGATTTCCTGGATATAGGGACCGGTATCACGTAACTGGATATCGTGCTTCCAGCCGCTCGCCTCGTCCCGGTGGCAATAGTTGGAAAAGAATTCGTTCAAAACGCTTTGGTAGGCGGGCAAGTCGGCGAGGGTTTTCGAACCCGGGTTTTTAACCTTTTTAAAGAGCGCGGCGCAGGTGCTTGCCCTGACAACGCCATCCTGTTTTATGAGCGGCGTAATTGACATGAACGGTTGGCGATACTGCCGACCGTTCTTCGTAACCCGATTGAGGGGCTCGCAGCTATTAGATGATTTGATCGTTTGGGATGTCGTTTGGTATGTCGTTTGCGCTGTTGCTGAAGGCCCGGCAATCAGACCCACGATTAGTATCACAGCTCCGGCCAACGTGCCGTTCCGTAGTGACTCGCGTCCTGAAGATTCTCTCCGGCCCATAGCACCCTCCTGTCAGAGGTCGAAATTGTGCCCTTGCGGTCAACTTATTCGACCATTCAGGGAATATGTATTCACTATTTCCACTAAAAATCAACAGCCCGTCTAGTCAAATTCATACACCGACACGCCATCACCAAGGCGCAAGGTCAGGGTCGATGCGGACCATCCATAGCTAAATAGACCCAAAGAACACCGCGCGTTCAAATCGGCGGGATGATCGATCCGCCAAGAAGACCGGGGATGATTTCCGGAATGGCTCCTGCCCAGACGTCGATATGGACCATGTGCATGCCGGTCATCAGCAGCGCGGTCGCGATCACGCCCGACAGGACGGCCCAGAGGGCCGGCACCCTGGCCTCGACGATGAGATAGAGCGACAGGAATATAGGCGGCACGAAAACAAACCCGAACAGAAATGAAAACCCGAGAAAACCGAGTGCATAGCCCATCGATTTGGCAATCGCCGGCCACGGAGGATGTTCCTCGGCCGGGGTCGTCGGTGCTTCCTTGCCGCTGCCCCAAAGATCCTGCAAAGCGGTCTCGGTCCAGCGCAAAAGCCCGGGCCAGAAGCTTCCCGCCAGCAACAGGCAGATCAGCGCCAGCGTGATGCAGCCCGCCAGATAGGTGGCAATTTGCA
>JBLHKG010000152.1:0-5706 GCA_047619835.1 Alphaproteobacteria bacterium | reverse complement strand
ATAGGCGGCGTCTCGAAGCATCGGACGGGAGTCTCGCATGAAGCCGTTTGGTATAAGAGGACCTGTCCCGTTAGCGGCGCAGTTTCGCCGGCACGTCCAATCCAAAAAGTTTGGCCGCGTTTAGACCGAGAATGTTGCGTTTGGCCTGTTCGTCGAGAAACGGCAGATCCCAGATAACCGACGGGGTGTCGAAATCCCAGTGTGGCCAGTCGGATGCGTAGAGCAGTTTATTGGGCGCGTCGATCATATCGCAGGTGAGTTCCAGCGCTTTCATATGGTCCGTTTCGAGCGGTTGCGAGGTAAAATACATTTCCCGCATATATTCGCTGGGCAGCCGTTTCAGCAGCGGCGCCTCAGAGGTTCGCATCAGATAGGTATGATCGAGACGCTGCATCAGCCAGGGCACCCAGGCGAGCCCGGACTCAATCCACAGCACGTCGAGATCGGGGAATTTCTCGCAGAGCCCGTTCCAGACCCAGTTGGTCATGTGGACCACATTGCACCACACGAAGCTGAGCGCATGCATGGCGCCAAACTGGTTGATCTGTTTGGTCCATTCATCGGCCCAGTAATAGCCGGCATGGAAGCCAAGCGGCTTGCCTGTTTCCTGCAACAGACCATAGAGCTTCATATAGTCATTGTGATGAACCGGTTTGTGGCGCACCGACGTTATCATGAACCCGATGACGCCCTGCTTGCCGGCAAACTCCTCGACGATTTTGCAGCACAGCGCGGGATCGCCGAACGGCAGGTAGATCATCGAACCGAGCTTATGATCGGCCTTCAGAATTCGATCGGCGAACCAGCGGTTATAGGCCGGCGCCAGAATGCCCTCCATATGGAATTGCGGATGGACACCGAGATTCAGCAGCTGGGTCGGGAACACCACAGTATAATCGATCGACATGGCTTCGTAGGCCCGCTGCGCGAGGATGACATCGCGATGGACAGAATTGTCGTCGACTTTCTCGCCCCGTTTGCCCTGATGGATGATGCGGCCGCCAACGTCCTGAAACCGCAGACCGAGATCACCATTCAGACCGTAAGGCGGTGACCCCGTCCGGTTCTTGAGATGATCGATCGCCTGGAAGCGCATGACCTCATCTTCAATATATTCAGCGAGTTCGCCCCAGCTTTCCGTCTCGACGTGATGGGAATCGATATCGCAAATATAGACGTCATCAAAGTTACGCTGTTCGCCCTGCTTCGTGGCGTTCCCCAACACCTCGCGGGTATCGGTTTCCGCGGTAATTTCCCTGGTTGGGTTTTCTTTGGGGGCTTCGACGCCTGAATCCATCATCATCTCCTGTATCGGCCAGTTGACGGCAGTATGACGCCCCTACCCTTCGGATGACAAGTGACAGGCGCAACGCTAGATTTCGGAGTACTTATTTATCCATTCAGGAAGATCAGAGGCGATGGCCTAATCTCATGTCAGCCGAAAGCCAGGGCACCTGGCTCCAACCCGTAACACTGCAGCACGGCCGCGCGACACTGGCGCCGCTAAGCCAGGATCACTGCGGCGACCTCGCAGAGGCCGTCAAAGACGGAGAACTCTGGACGCTCTGGTATACCAGCGTCCCCACCGCCGAGGGGATGAGCGCCGAAATCGACCGCCGGCTCGGTCTGCAACAGGCCGGGTCAATGTTGCCCTTCACCGTCATCGATAATGACAGCGGCAAGGCTGTCGGCATGACCACCTATATGGATGCCGACGCCAGAACCCGGCGGCTCGAAATCGGCAGCACCTGGTACCGCAAAAGCCTGCAGCGGACGTCGATCAATACATCCTGCAAGCTGCTGCTGCTGACACATGCGTTTGAGGCGCTCGATTGCATCGCCGTGGAATTTCGTACCCATTTCTTTAATCATGCCAGTCGGCGCGGAATCGAACGGCTGGGCGCCAAGCTGGACGGGGTTCTGCGCAGCCATCTTGTCTCCCGAAACGGCACAATCCGCGATACCTGCGTCTACAGCATCATCGCGTCGGAATGGCCGACGGTGAAAGGCAATCTCGAGTGGCAGCTAGCGCGGCCCCGGGGCTAAGCTCTTGCCATCGACGGCAGGCGTCGTAATTGTGTATCCTCAGACCAACAGATTAACCGAGAGGAGCCCCACGATGGCAACCGCACTCGATCAATTCCCCGAAGAAGTCCGTTCCAGGGCCCAGTTCACCATCGATACCGGGGAGATTCCGGTCTCGGTGGTGCAGGAGGTCGGCAATGGCGCAGACGAACGGCGCGGGACTTATGAAGAGCACGACATCGTCATCCATAACGGACGGCCGATCATCGACACGCTCGATCTCGACATACAGGGATTTATCTTCCAGCCCTATGAAACAGCGGTGAAGGATTTCTACGACGAGGCTGAAGTCCGCTCGGTCTATTACCCGGAGATGGAACGACTGGTGAAGGAAGCCACCGGCTGTTCAAAAGTTATCGTGTTCGATCACACCATCCGGGTCGACGATTCCAGCGAAGCCGATACGCGGAAAGTCCGCTCTCCGGTGCGCAACATGCATAATGATTTCACCCGCAATTCGGCGCCGCAGCGGGTGAAAGATCTGCTGCCTGAGGATGAAGCCGAAGAGCGCCTCGGCAAGCGCTTCGGATCGATGAATATCTGGCGGCCGATCAAAGGGCCGGTCGAGACCGCGCCGCTCGCCATCTGTGGCTGGGATTCGCTACAGGAAAGCAATCTGATCCCGGCGGAGCGGCGCTATAATGATCGCATCGGTGGGGTTTTGCATCTCAGCTACAATCCCGATCAGCACTGGTATTACTTCCCAAAAATGGAACGCGAAGAAGTCGTGCTGCTCAAATGCTTCGACTCGCTGGACGACGGCACCGCCAAATGGACCTGCCATGGTTCGTTCGTCGATCCCAACTCACCACCGGACGCGTCTCCACGTGAAAGCATTGAGATCCGCACGCTCTATTTTTACGACGATTGACCGAACCCACCGCACCCACCCCGGACAGGCGCCGCGCCATCCAGCGCGGCGCTTTCTGGATGTTCGTTGCCGCGCTGTCATTCACGACGATGATCGCCTGCGTCCGCTATCTGGAAAACCGCTACCCATCAGTTGAGGTGGTCTTCTTTCGCGCGCTCGTCGGGCTGATCTTTATCGTTCCTCCCCTGATGCAGCATGGGCTGGCCGGGCTCGGGACCAAACGCATCGGCATGCATTTCAGCCGCGCTGCCTTTGCGATGGCGGCGATGCTGACCTTCTATTACGGCGTCGCTTTCGTGCCGCTGTCCGAAGCGACCGCCTACAGCTTCATCATCCCGCTCTTTGCCACCGTCGCCGCCGCCCTGATCCTCCGCGAACATGTCGATGCACCACGCTGGATCGCCACAATTGTCGGGTTTACCGGAACGCTGGTGATCCTGCGCCCGGGACAGGCCGAGATTTCCTTCCCGGTCCTGATGCTGCTGCTGTCCGCTGTGTTTTATGCCGGCTCCTGGACCAGCCTGAAATTCCTTACCCGGACAGAATCCGCCTCGCTGATCGTGTTTTACATGAACGTGATGATCGTCCCGCTGGCGCTTATCCCGACGCTGATCGTGGGCACAATGCCAACACTTGAGGATCTGCCGATCCTCGTCGCCATCGGCCTGTTCGGCACCTTTGCGCATTTCTGTCAGGCAAAATCATACGAGGCGGCCGATGCCAGCGCCGTGATGCCGTTTGATTTTCTCCGCCTGCCTTTGAGCGTGATTTTTGCCTGGTTCCTGTTCGGTGAGCCGACCAATATTTTCACCTGGATCGGCGCGGTAATCATTTTCGGCAGCAGCTGGTTCATCGGCTGGCACGAATCCCGGGCTGGCAGGAAAGCCGCCTAAAACTCTCTGAGCAGCCTGCCATAGCCCTCGATCCGGTCATCGACCCCGGTACGCCGCAGCGCGTTCCACACAATCGCCTGCAGCGACGTCATGACGGTGACGCCGAACTCCTGCTCGATCTTGTCGATGGTATTGATCACCGCATAGTGCGGGCAGAACATATAGACCGTGTCGGTATCGGGATGCTCGATACAAAGCCGCCGCGCGGATTCCAGCACCTGCTCCTCATCGACTTCACCAAGTTTAATAAATGTCGTGTTGAGACAGACATAGCCGGTCGGCTCCAGCCCCATCTCGCGAATATAGTTTTCATGCCGCGCGCCATGGCTGTCGTCATAAGGCTGCACGATGCCGATCTTCTTCGAGCCGAGCGCCGCCAGGGCGTCCTTCTGCGACGACACGCTGGTGATGACGGGGATGCCGATCGCTTCCTCGGTTGCCGCCGCCATTGCCTCGGCATTGGCGAAGCCGCGCGACACATTGATCGGCAGTCCGCCAAAACAGAACAGATCACACCCTGCCCGCGCCATGGCGTGCGCCACGTTGAGGCTGACCTCATAGGCCCGGTCGACCTCGTCGCTGTTACGCTCGACCAGCGGCAGGGTATTGACCACCAGCGTCACCCCGTCCGGTACGATCTTGTAAAACTCATACGGAAACACCTCCGTTGCCGCCGGCGGTGATGTGTAGCCAATGCGCGCGCGATACCCATACATGAGGTAGCCCTTCCCTGATTTACCCTTCTTCGCCTAATATTTACGGGTAACAGGAGGTGCCGCAATGCTATCGAGTGAAGAAAATGAACTTCTGACCCAAACCGGACCGGGAACGCCAATGGGCGCGCTGATGCGGCGCTACTGGATTCCGGCGCTGTTTTCCCAACAGATCGAAAAACCCGACGGCCCGCCGGTACGCGTACGGCTGTTGGGTGAGGATTTGGTGGCGTTCCGCGATAGCGACGGTCGCCCCGGATTGCTCGACGAGCGCTGCCCCCATCGCACCGCCTCGCTGTTCTTTGGCCGTAACGAAGAATGCGGCCTCCGCTGCGTCTATCACGGCTGGAAATTCGATGTGGAGGGCAAGTGCGTCGATCTGCCGTCCGAGCCTCCCGGCAGCAATTTTCAGGATAAAGTCACGACCAAGGCCTATCCGTGCCACGAAGCCGGCGGCGTGGTCTGGGCCTATATGGGCCCGCCCGAGCTGAAGATCGACTTCCCCCCGATTGAATGGACCCTGTTGCCAACCGAGCAGATATTCGCGTCGCGCCATATCCATGAATGCAACTGGCTGCAGGGGCTCGAAGGCGGCTTCGATTCCAGTCATCTTACCTTCCTGCATCAGGGATCTAACGCGGTGAACTCCGATGTGATGCCGAGCCATCACGAAGCCTTCCGCGCCGGTTTTGGCATGATGATCGGCACCGGGCGAGTTTTCGTCGAGGACCAGATCCGCTGGGCCTCCAACCTGATGGTCATGCCGTTCCACAAGATATTCGCCACCCGCCCCAACGGGGCCCATATGTGGGTGCCGATGGATGACGAAAACACCATGCTCTACAGCATCGATTTCAAGCCCAATGGGCTGTTTACCGACGAAGAGCTGGAGCGGTCGACCAACTATCTGCACACCCATACGGAAAACCTCCCCGGCACCGACCACGCGATCCAGAACAAAGACAATGATTACATGATCGACCGCGCGGAGCAGGCCGGCGGCGAGAGCTTCACCGGCATGCGCGGACTCGGCGTACAGGATTGCGCCATCCAGGAATCAATGGGCCCGATTGCCGACCGTACCAAAGAACATCTCGGCACCAGCGATATCGCCATCATCCAGATCCGCAAGATGCTGCTGGAA
>JBLHKG010000151.1:0-5709 GCA_047619835.1 Alphaproteobacteria bacterium | reverse complement strand
AGTTGACTGCAGGCCGGCTTGCCGCCCTGGCGCTTGGTCTTGTTGCGATGGGGATCCTGATGGGCGCTGATTTACTCGCCCTTGGCCGTACCCAGCTCGGTGGATTGATGCTGATCGCCTCGGCGGTAACGTGGGCGGCGGCGACGGTTTTTTACAAGTCGCGGCGCTGGACCCTGTCATCGCAGGCTCTTGCGGCCTGGCAGGTGCTGGTGGGGGCTGTGCCTGTGACCATTGCGGCGTTGTTTCTGGGCGCTCCCATCGATTTTGAAAAGATAAGCTCCAGCGGTCTCATCGGCCTGGTTTACGCCTCCGTGATTGCCGTCCCCTTCGGACAGTGGATCTGGTTTCGTGTGCTGCAATTAATGCCATCGTCGGTCGCCTCTATCAGCACGTTGGCGGTGCCGGTCATCGGCGTATTTTCTGGTGCAATGTTGCTGGGCGAGCCGCTTGGCTGGCGCGAGATGACGGCGCTGGCGCTAATTTGCGCGTCGCTGTTTATGGTGCTGGTGGGACGTGAAGGGATCGAAACGATCAACCGGGCCTGGCGGAAACGGCGTTAAAAGACCTGTCTCTCAGGTTCAGTGAAGAGCCCGCGCTCAATGTAAATGGTTCGAGAGCTCGCCGATTGCCTGATCGATGAGAGCGGCTTGCTCTCTTTCGTCCATCTTGTCCGTCAGAATGCGCCGTGTTGCCGCGATGGCTATATCGACCGCCGCATTGCGAACCGCGACGATTGCATCCGCTTCGGCCTGAGTAATTTTGTCTGTCGCCTGCTGTTCACGCCGCGCAATCGCGTCGGCTAATTTTTCTTCAGCTTCTTTTGCCATCCGCCCGGCCTCGATACGAGCGTGAGCGACAATGTCATCGACGTCACGAGCCGCGTCGCGCTGCTTTCGCTGGTATTCCGCCAGAACATGCTGTGCTTCTTCATAAAGCGCCCGGGCGTCATCAAGATTGGTACGAATGCGTTCGGCACGACCGTCAAGCGCAGCAGTAGCCGCCTTCAGTCCCGGGCGTATCAGCAGGGCCATAAGGATGAGAAAGCCGATGGCGACCCAGAATTCAGGGGTATGCAGGGCGCCCATCAGCCGCGCTCCGCAAGAATAGTGCCGACGGCGCTGTCGGCATCGGCGCTGCTGACCTCGCGGCCAATAAGGCGCGTTGCCGCAGCCTGCGCGGTCTCGACCGCGACGCCTCTGATATTGGCAAGCGCCTCCTGTTGCGCCTCCGCAATACGTGCTTCTGCGTTGGCTGTTTCCGTTGCAAGACGCTCTGACAGCTCAGTCAGTCTGGCGGCGCCGTCCGCTGAGATCTTCTCTTTGGCCGTCCGCAGGATCGATTGTGCTTCGTTCCGTCCGTCCGCCATCGTCTTCTGATAGGTTTCCAGAACCTGCTGGGCATCGGCCTTTAGCGACTCGGCCTTCTCCAGATCGTCGTCCACCCGTTCCTGGCGTTCACGCAGGACATCGGCAATCCTGGGCAGAGCGATCTTCCACATCACCAGGTAAAGGATGACGAAACAAATCACCAGCCAGAAAAGCTGTGTTGGAAAGTATGTCGGATCGAGTTGCGGCATGGCCTATTCCCAGCGACAGAGGATCAGCGAAGGGAGCTTGCTTCTGAACGGCTCAGAACACGAACAGCAGAAGCAGGGCAACAACCAGCGCGTAGAGCGCAATCGCCTCAACCAGCGCAAATCCGATCCACGTCATCGCGGTGACGCTTTCGGCGGCGGCCGGATTACGGGCGACGGAGGAAATGTAGGCGGCGAAGATATTACCGATGCCGATACCGGCGCCGATCACGCCAATCGCGGCCAGGCCAGCGCCAATCAATTTTGCTGCAGCAGCTTCCATGGGTAGTTCCTTTCGTAGACTTGGTCTGTTGATTTGGACCGGTGTTTAGCGCGATTGCCTCAGTGCAAATGGATCGCGTCGTTGATGTAGAAGCAGGTCAGAATGGTGAACACATAGGCCTGCAGGAAAGCGATCAGGAATTCGAGGCCCGTCAGCGCAACGACGAATGCCAGAGGCAGAATGCCGCCGACGACGCCGAGGCTTATGACGAAGCCGGCAAAAACCTTGAGCATGGTGTGACCCGCCGTCAGATTCGCGAACAGGCGAACCGAAAGGCTGATCGGACGAGACAGGTAGGAGATGATCTCAATCGGGATCATCAACGGCCACAGGACCACCGAAACGCCCGGCGGTACGAAAAAGCTGAAAAAGTGCATTCCGTGCTTAACGAAGCCAAGGATCGTCACGCCGAGAAACACCATGATCGCCATCGCGAAGGTCACGATGACATGGCTGGTAAAGGTGAAGCTGTAAGGGACCATGCCCAGCAAATTACCGAACAGGATGAACATAAACAGCGAGAACACTAACGGGAAGTATTTACGGCCTTCGCTGCCAACAGTATCGCGCAGCAAATTGGCGATAAATTCGTATGAAATCTCCGCCATTGACTGCCATCGACCGGGCACGAGCTCACGCCTGCGCATGCCGAGCACGAGGAAGAGAATGGCGAACGCGACTGCGAGCGCCATAAACAGCGATGAATTCGTGAACGAGACGTTGGTGTCCCCGATCTGAAGGGGAATCAGCGTCTTGATCTCAAACTGTGCTAGCGGGCCGTGGCCTTCCGCTGCCAAAGTAACCTCATTTAAATGCCGCCGCCTCTACGTAACTGTGAGGCCGCGTTGTTATTCCTCAATTCGCCTGGTCGCTCCGGTCGTCCTCGCCCTTGGCCGGTTCCGGCGGGGCTGGCTTGTAACCGACGCCCTGACCCATGCCAGTGGCGGCGCGATAGACATTCATGAACCCCGCCACGCTGCCGAGCATAAAAAACAGCAGCATGAACCATGGCTTGGTTCCCAGCCAGTAATCGAGCAACAGCCCGATCCCAACTCCAATAGCGAGCGCCGAGACTAACTCGGCGCCAAGCCGCATCGCAAACCCTAACCCGTTGCGGCTTCCCCCTTTCGGAAGCGACCTGCCGGCCGTCCGATCAGCTGAAGTGCGCGCCTTTCGCAACCGGGCGTCGAGATCCTGCAACGAAGAGGATTTGTCTGGCTCGGTCATAGCGGGTTTGCCCCGGTTTCTGCCCGATCAGTGCGAGTCCCGCACCGGAAGGCGGGGGCACCATAGGGAGCGGTCTGGACCCTGTCAAGACTGAATAGATATTCAGTAACTCATTGAAATATAGTCGTTAATTATCGCTCTTTTTCTGCGAATCAGGCGGAGTCGCGGAGCTTCTCCGCAGCGTGCAGATCGACGGAGACAAGTTGCGAGACGCCCCGTTCGCTCATCGTCACGCCGAACAGGCGGTCCATGTGCGCCATGGTCAGCCGATGATGGGTGACAATCAGGAAACGCGTGCCGGTTTGAGCGGCAATTTCATTGATCATCTGACAGAACCGTTCGACATTGGCGTCATCCAGCGGCGCGTCGACCTCGTCCAGCACGCAGATGGGCGCCGGGTTGGTCTGGAAGACGGCAAACAGCAGTGCGAGCGCCGTCAGCGCCTGCTCACCACCGGACAGAAGCGACATTGCCTGCAGCTTTTTGCCGGGCGGACTGGCCATGATCTCGAGGCCGGCCTCCAGCGGATCGTCGGCATCGGTCAGCGCCAGATGCGCCTTGCCGCCGCCAAACAGCCGGATAAACAGGTCCTGGAAATGGCGGTCAACCTCTTTGAAGGCGGCCAGCAACCGGGCGCGGCCCTCGCGGTTGAGGCTGGAGATGCCCTGGCGCAGCCGGGCGATGGCGGCAATCAAGTCGTCCCGTTCGGTTATCATGGTCTGAATGCGTTCGTCGAGTTCGGCAGCTTCCACTTCCGCCCGCAAATTGACCGGGCCCATATTGTCGCGCTCGCGCTTGAGTTTCTCGACCCGAAGCTCGATGGAGTCGAAATCGGGTAATTTCTCGTCGTCAGCCACCTCGACGGATTCCAGCGCATTTTGAGGCGAGCAACCGATATGCTCCTGGGCGCGTTCGACAATCGCTGTCATCGTCTGATCGATCTGGGTGACGGCTGCTTCGCTGCGAACGCGTTCTTCGCGGGTTTCCGACAGTTTGGCCTCGGCGCTACGCCGTGCGTTATTGGCTGCGGCCAGCGCTGTCTCAGCCTCGGCGAGGGCATCGGCGGCCTGATTGCGAAGTGATTCGGCTTCCGAAATCTGCTGGAACAGGACCGTGCGTTGTTCGGCAATCTCGGTGGGCCGGCTTTGCAGGCGTTCGCGGACTTCGTCCGCTGTCCCGCGCCGATCATCGAGCGCCCTGATCTGCTCTTCGGCGTTGTCCCGGCGCTTTTCCCAGGAGGCGCGTTCACTGTCGATTGTCGTCAGGCGGTTGCGCCGCAATTCAGATTCACGCAGCAGCTGGGCGTGGGCGTTCTGTTTGCCGTTGGCGACACTGCGCACGTCGGACAGCGCAGCACGCTGTCGGCCTGCTTCCTCGCGCCTTGCCTCGATGTCAGCGATGGAGCCGAGATCCTGTTCCGCCGCAAGGAGGGCAGCCTGGGATTCTGCGTCGTCGGTGCGGAGTTCCTGGAGGGTTTCGTCAATTGAGGAAAGGCGGGACCGGGCGTTGACGAGTTTGCGGTTTTCCGCCGCTTCGCGATCACGCAGCTCCTGAAAAATGATGTCGGCGTCGCGCACTGCGGCCCGCGCAGCCCGTTCCGCATCGGTTCCATCGGCGGCGGCCTGACGTGCGGTTTCGAACCGGATGCGGACGTCTTCCAGAATTTTCTCAGCTCGATCGGCCTCGGCGCTGACGTCCTTGAGCCGGTTTCGCTGCCTGAGCCGGTTGGCGGCGCTGTCGCCCGCCTCGCCGAGGGCGGTAAAGCCATCCCAGCGCCATACGGCACCGTCGCGGCTGACGAGACGTTGCCCCTGAGACAGCTGGGAGGACAGGCGCTTTCCAACTTCTTCGTCGGCAACCACGCCGATCTGCGACAGACGGCGGGCAAGAGCGCCCGGAGCGTTGACGGCCTCGGCCAGAGGTGAGGCGCCGGCAGGAAGGGGCGCGGGATTCTCAAAAGCAGGAAACGACCGCCAATGCACCGGCGCCGCTTCATCGATTGGTGCACTGAGATCGTCACCGAGCGCGGCGGCGAGTGCGAGCTCATATCCTGGCTCGACGCTGAGAGCGTCGATCATCGGTGGCCATAAATCCGGATCGCCCACCGTAAGCAGCGCTTCCAGCGCATCGGCCTCGGCCCTGAGGCGGGTACGCTGAGTCTCGGCTTCGCGGAGGCTCTCCCTGATTTCGCTTTCCCGCACCAAGGCCAGCCCGCGCGATGTCTCGGCGCCATCTACCGAAGCGCGGGCGGCATCGAGCGTCTCGCGAGCGGCGGTCAGTTTTTCGGCCAGCTCCTGACTGTCGCCTTCGGCAGCAATGATTGCCTCGGCCTGTTCGCGGTCGCGGGAAAGCTCTGACAGGCGATTGTTAATACGCGCGCGCCGCTGCCCGATCTCCGCAATCCGGCGCTGTAACGATCCGCGACGCGAATCGTCGGCGGCGATCGATTCGGTCAGGGAGGTGAGTTCCTGCTCAAGACGCTGGACCGTGGCTAAAGCCTCGTCCAGCGCCGCCCGTGCCGCCAGCGCGTCGCCCTCTTCGTTTTGCTGTGCTTCGCGGATGGTTTCTATTTCTGCCGCCAGACGTGACAGCGCCGCTTCGGCATCTACCTTGAGAGCGGTTTCGC
>JBLHKG010000150.1:0-5747 GCA_047619835.1 Alphaproteobacteria bacterium | reverse complement strand
ATTGCCAGCCGCAGCCCGATGATTTCCGCCGCGGCGCCTACCGCCAGCGCCCCCAGCGCCGGCGCGCCGCGATGCAGCATGCCGTAGAGGCTCATCACCCGGCCACGAATCGCGCCATCGACGGCGTTCTGCATCAATGTCTGACAGCCGGTTCCGCTCAGGGTGATCGCCGCCCCGGCAATCGCCGCCCCGATCAGCCCGACCCAGAGGATTTCGGTTGCCGCGACAATAACAATGCCGCCGCTGCCCAGCACCAGCGCCGACAGGCTGATCTTGGTTAACCCCTCGGCGGTGCCGCGCGCCGCCAGCCAGAGGGCCGACACGACGGCGCCTGCACCGCCGGCCGCTGCCAGCCAGGCAAAGCCGTCGACCCCGGCATGGAACACTTCATCGGCCAGCGCCGGCAACATCTCCAGAAACGGCTTCACCCCGACCGCCACTGTAGTCAGCACAATCAGGATCGGCCCAATTCCCGGGTGTTGCGCCGCATAGCGAACACCGTCCATTGTCTGCTGCAGCACATTGCCGCCTGACCGGCTGCTCGATTCCACCCGCAATATGCGGACCCGGAGCAAACACGCCACGAAAATCGCAAAGCAGCACCCGTTGATCAGAAACGCGCCGCCGACATTGCTTGTCGCGATAATCGCCGCCGCGATCATCGGTCCGACCACGCGGCAGGCATTGAAGATCGCCGAATCATTGGCCAGCGCCGCCGGCACATATTGCGGTTCAAGCAGGACGGGCACGAGAGCAAGCCGCGCCGCCGTCGCAAATGCCAGAACCGTGCCGAGAGCCAGCGACAGAAAAAACAGGGTCCAGATATCCAGCAACCCGGCATAGAAAAGACCGGCCATAGCGAAGGATATAACGCCCGCCAGCGACTGGCTGATCCGCGACATCGCAAGCCGGTCGCCGCGATCTGCCAGCACCCCGGCAATCGGCGTTATCACCACGGTCGGAAACAGATCGGCAAAGGCGATGAACCCCAGCCACAGCTCCGAATGGGTTAGGTCCCAGGCCAGCCAGCCAACGGCAATCTTCTGCGCCCACAGCCCCACCAGCGACACGGTGGCGCCGCCCATATACCAGGCAAAATTGCGCTGTTTCCACGCGTCGATTGCATTTTGGAAAGAAGCCGAGCCCGCCATGGATCAGAGCATAGGGCTATTTATCGAGTCGGCCAGTCTCCAGCGCCGGAATCATGGTGGCCCGGCGCGGCAACAGCCACAACCACACGGCCAGGCACATCACACCGCCCGCCGCGAGCGCCGCAGGAAATCCGATGAATTCCGCCGCAGAGCCAATCGCCAGCGCACCCAGCGCCGGCCCTCCGCGATAAATCATGCCATAGAGGCTCATCACCCTTCCCCGCATCGCGCCATCGACCGAATTCTGCATAAGGACCTGTGTGCCCGTGCCCCCGATGACGATGACCGCGCCGATAACCACGGCGATGAAAAGGCCAAACACATAATGGTTGGTCACCAGAAACCCGAAAGAGGCCACGCCACCGATGCCAAGCACCGCAACGATGATCCGGGTCAGTCCCGCCGCCGACGGCCGCTGGGCCAGCCAGACAGAGGCAACAGTCGCGCCGATGGCGGAAAAGGACATCAGCCAGCCGAGATCGGTGGCGTCCCCGTTGAACACCGCGCCGGTCACGCCCGGCAACAGCTCCAGCAGCGGTTTGATCCCGACGGCAAGCGCTATCACCAGAACAAGAATGGGGCCGATTCCGGCGTGACCCGCCGCATGGCTCATCCCTTCCTTCGCCTGCATCAGGAAATTATCGCTGCCGCGATTGCCGCGCTCATCGCGGATCATCCGGATTTTGAGCAGGCAGCAGAGGAAGACCGAGAAGGTGATTCCGTTGATGAGAAACGACACACCGGCGCCATAAGCCGCAAACAGGAAGCCGGCGATCGCCGGGCCGATAAAGCGGGCGAGATTGAACATCGCCGAATCCATCGAGATCGCCGCGGGAACGATTTCACGCTCCATAAGATTGGGCACCATCGACAGCCGGGCCGCCGTGTTGAAGGCCCAGACACAGCCGATGAAAAAATTGAGCGCGACAAGCACCCAGATCGTGATGTTGCCGGTAAAGGCAAGCCCCGCCAGCATGAAAGCCTGCACCATGCCGAGAAACTGAGTGTTGAACATCATCTTGCGCCGGTTCACCCGGTCGGCGATGACACCCGCAATCGGCGTAAGAAGGACCGTTGGGAACAGGTCCGCAAAGGCCACCAGCCCGAGCCAGAATCCGGAATGAGTTAGTTCCCACGCCAGCCAGCCGACCGTCAGCCGCTGCGCCCAGATGCCGATCAGGGCAATAAACGAGCCCCAGATATACCACCTGAAATTATAATGCCCCATCGCGGCGCCGATACGCTGAAGGCTGGCAGGAAGGGCCATCTTATTCTCAGACACCGCCAAAGTGCACAAGGACAATTATCGAGATCGCGACGAGCAACAATCCGCCATTGAGCGACCAGTATCCTTTTCGCCGCTCCTCGTCCTTAACGGATTTATCGCACAGCCGCTTTATGCCCTTGAAGATGAGAACAATGCCTAACCCAAGGGCTATCCCGGGAAGCCCGGATTGCCAGTTCATGCGGATTCAGGCTCTGCCGTGCTTTGCGACTTGTCGGGATCTTCCACCACCGGGTTACCGCCAAGGTCGCGCATGACCTGCATCACGTCGGCATGGGCCCGCTCGAGCTTTTCCTTGTCGGTACCCCGTAGCACCAACGAAACCCTGAACCCAACGCCTTCGCGCATCTGGGGATAGCTGCCAATATCGATATCGCGATAGCGTGCCTGAACCCCGGCGAGCCCGTCGGCAATAGTGCCCTCGCCCAGATCGATCGCCATGCCGCGCGACAGGACTTTCTGACCGCCGGTCAGATGCTGCTTCGCCTCGCCAAACATCGCCTGCATGATGCGCGGCACACCTGCCATGACAAAGACGTTTTCGATCATATAGCCCGGGGCGGCGCTGATTTCATTCTTCAGCATGACCGCGCCCTCGGGGAAAGTCGCCATGCGAAGCCGTGCTTCATTCATGACCTCACCGCGCGCCTCGACCCGATCGGTCATCAGCTTGACCGTCGCCGGGTCGCGGAATAGCCCGACACCAAATGCCTCGGCAACACATTCCGTCGTGATGTCGTCATGGGTCGGCCCAATGCCGCCGGTGGTAAACACGTAATCGAATTCCGCCCGCGCCTTATTGAGCGTTTCAATGATGGTGTCACGGATGTCGGGGATGACATAGGTCGCGCGGAGCTGGATGCCCATCTCGTTGAGGCCCTTGGCGATAAAGGGCAGATTCTTGTCCTGCGTGCGACCGGACAATATTTCATTGCCGATCAGCAACAGGCACGCCGTAACCGTCTTTGTCTCTGTCATGATTTGTAAACCGAATGGGTGAAATCCTGATAATTATATAACCGAGCCAGACGCTCTCCGCCACCGCGTTGCGTCGGTTCCGTGCCAGCCGTAAAGTTCCTCCAGAACAGAAATGATGTACGCCAAAGGGGGAACGGAATGGAAAGCAAGGGAAAGCGCCTGCGCGCACTGATCGATGCGGATGAAATTCTGGTCTGTCCGGGCATTTATGACGGGTACAGCGCGCGAATGGCGGCACATTATGGCTTCCGAACGGCGGTTGTGTCGGGGGCCGGCGTTTCCGAATGCCATCTCGGCTGGGCCGACAAGGGCGTGATGGGCTACGCGGAAAATGTCAGCGTCTGCCGGATGCTTGCCGAATGTTCCGATGATCTCCTGCTGCAGGGCGATGCCGATACCGGCTACGGCAACGCGGTCAATGTGCATTTTGTCGTGCGGGGATTCGAATCGGCGGGCCTCGCGGCGGTGATGATCGAGGATCAGGTCTGGCCCAAACGCTGCGGTCATCTGGAGGGCAAAGAGGTCATTCCGGCCGGTGAGATGGTCGACAAGGTCAAGGCGGCGGTCGATGCAAGGCGCGATCCCGACTTTGTCATCAAGGCGCGAACCGATGCCGCCGGTCCGATCGGCCTGCAGGAAGCCATCGACCGGCTGAACCTCTATGCCGAAGCCGGCGCCGATGTGCTGTTTGCCGACGCGCTGATGTCGGAAGAGGATATCATTGCGGTCACCAAAGCCGTGCCCAAGCCGCTCTCGGTCAACATGGGGCTGGGGCTGCTGTTCCGCGGCACGACGCCGCTGATCCATCCCAAGCGGTTGCAGGAAATCGGCGTTGCCATGGTCAGCTATCCCCGGCTGCTCTCGACCGGCGCGGCACGCGGCATGGCGAACGCGATGGACGCGTTCAACGATATGCTGGCGGGCGATCAGCCGGTGTCACGGCCCGACCTGTTGATGCCGTTCAAGGATCTCAACGCGCTGATGGGAATCGAGACGCTGGACGCGCTGGAGGATCGCTACGCCGCAAAATCGCCAGCAAAATAACAACCGGGACCGGAGTCAGGATGCCCCGGTGGCGGCGATGAATTCCCCAAAACAGGGCAGGTCTGGCGATATTGGCAAGTCGGCGCAGACAGCGCCCCTTCATTGCCGGGCGACGCCAACAGCGCCGTACAAAGCTTGGGAAACCCCTAAAATCCGTTATACTCTTGCCGACACGCTTCAATCATGGCATTTCAGCAAAGTGGCTGGGAGACCGACCGCGCCCATTTTCGGTCATGAATGACACTGTCCACACCGGCAACTACGCGGATAAACCGTTGATTACGATCCACAAACCTGAAGATTACCAAGGCATGCGCAACGCTGGAAAGCTGGCCGCCGAGGTGCTCGATTTCATTACGCCGCACGTCGTCCCGGGCGTATCGACCGGTGAACTGGACCGGCTGTGTCATGATTTCATCATTGAGCACGACGCCATTCCGGCGCCGTTGAATTATCGCGGCTTTCCCAAATCCATCTGCACGTCGATCAACCATGTGGTCTGTCACGGCATTCCCGGCGAAAAAACTCTGCGCGACGGCGATATCGTCAATATCGACATTACGGTCATTCTCGATGGCTGGCACGGCGACACCAGCCGCATGTTTCCGGTCGGCAAGGTCGGCATCAAAGCCGCGCGGCTGATGGAAGTCACCTATGAAGCATTGATGCGGGGGATCGAAGTGGTGCGCCCGGGGGCGACGGTCGGCGATATCGGCCACGCCATCCAGAGTTTCGTTGAAAAACAGCGCTATTCGGTGGTGCGCGATTTTTGCGGCCATGGGCTGGGCCGCATCTTCCATGCCCCGCCCAGCATTCTGCATTATGGCGAGCCGGGCGCCGGGCCGGAGCTGCGCGAGGGCATGTTCTTCACGATTGAACCGATGATCAATGCCGGCCGGTATGAGTGCAAGATCCTCGCCGACGGCTGGACAGCGGTCACCAAGGACCGGTCTCTTTCAGCACAGTTTGAACATTCGATTGCTGTGACCGCCGACGGGTACGAGAATTTCACGGCATCGCCGACTGGTCTGGATTGCCCGCCCTACGCCGCTTGATCACTCTTTCGGAATGTCCGCGCCAGCAGACAGGATCGCCCGCATGACGGACGAAAAAACACCTTCTCCCCCCAGCCAACCGGGCCATGTCGGACACCGGGACCGCCTGCGTCACCGGTTTCTCGATGCCGGGCCCGACGCCCTTGCCGATTACGAAATGCTCGAGCTGCTGCTTTTCCAGGCGATTCCAAGACGCGACACCAAACCCGTCGCCAGGGCGCTGATTGACCGCTT
>JBLHKG010000149.1:0-5763 GCA_047619835.1 Alphaproteobacteria bacterium | reverse complement strand
CTTGGCCTGGGACCCAACAATGTCGGCCAGACACCGATCGTCGTGAACGTGATGAATTTTGCCAAAGCGCCGCCGGGCGAGCCGGTCCTGATTACCATGGACGATGCCAGAACGCTGTTTCACGAATTCGGCCACGCCCTGCACGGCATGCTATCCGACGTTACATACCCCTCGATCTCAGGCACGTCCGTCAGCCGGGATTTTGTCGAACTACCCTCCCAGCTATATGAGCACTGGCTGACAGTGCCCGAAACCCTGCAGCGTTTCGCGGTGCACCATGATACCGGCGAGGCGATTCCGCAGGTCCTGCTGGACAAGATGCGCGCCGCCGCCAAATTCAACAAAGGGTTCGCCAACGTGGAGTTCACCTCGTCGGCGCTGGTCGATATGGCGTTCCATTCGCTCGATCCCGAGCAGGCCGCGAATATCGATCCGATGGCATTTCAGGCCGAGATTCTGGCCGAACTGCAGATGCCGTCAGCGATTGTCATGCGACATGCGACGCCGCATTTTTCCCATGTCTTCTCCGGCGACGGCTATTCGGCCGGATATTATTCCTACATGTGGTCGGGCGTCCTCGATGCCGATGCCTTCAAGGCGTTTGAGGAGGCGGGCGATTCATTCGACGCCGCAACTGCCACCAGGCTGCGGCGCTACATCTATTCCTCCGGGGGGTCGATGGACCCGGAAGCGGCCTATGTCGCCTTCCGGGGCAGGCTTCCCTCGCCGGACGCCCTGCTCGAAAAGGAAGGGCTGGCATAGGGGCGAGAGGTGTCAGGCAATACGAATCCGCACCCCACAAGAAGACGCTTCCACGGGTTTGCCGCCTGGCAATGTTTATTCCGTGGCTGTCCACCAAAAGCGGGCAAGACCAGTCAGGCCATAACGGACATGGGTGTTAGTGCGTGGTTGGTCCGAATCTAGCCAAGACGCGACATTTTCAAACTTGTCGAATTACATGGTAAGCGGTTATTTCTCTGGAAGTCCAGCCTTGCGCAGGCCCTCCAAATACCGCTGTAATAAAGACGGATCTTTAAACGGCACCCTCTCTCTCAGACGTTCGATAGAGGCGCGGGGACTGAGCCTCAGCACTTCTGCTACTTCAGCCTGGGCCTCTTCATTTCGGCCGGACTCACTATGGATGACAGCCAGCACCAAGTTGCAGCCCATAATATCAGAACTGCGCGTAAGGCATTCTTTACATGTTGCGATGGCCTCATCGTACTTCCCCAAAGCGTAGTAGGCGGTGCCCAAATAAATATAGTAGTTGGCTGGATAAAGTGGGTCGAGGCGCATCGCCTTCTTGACCAAATCAACGGCCTTCTCCGGTTCACCCGCTAAGGTCAGAATCAGACCCAAACGCGCGTAGCTTTCCGCAAAGTTGGGATCTAAGGAGATCGCCCGCCGGCCTTCGGCAATGGCGTTCTCGTACTGTTTTCTAAACAGACTTACCCACGCCAAACAGGTGTGGGCCAGGGCCAAAGAGTCATCCAGGGCCACAGCCTTTTTCGCTGCTTCGAAAGCCTGTTCCGATGTTTTGGGATCCTCACGCCACCCTCGCCGCCAGCCCCGATAGTGAGTAAGAGACAACAATGCGTATGCACCAGCGAAGCCTGGATCCAACCTGATCGCTCTCTCGGCCATTTTCAGTGCGAGGGCATTTGTTTCTTTCGTATCACCCAGTTGGTAGGCTCTCCCACGCAAGAAGTAGTCGTAGGCCTCCAGGTTCTCGGTGTATCGGGTCGCGACCTGCTTTTGTTCGCCCGCTGTCAGCCTCACCTCCAAGGCTGCCACGATCTTCTCCGTGATCTCGTCTTGCAGGGCAAAGATGTCCTCGAGGTCCCGGTCATACCGTTCGGCCCAAAGGTGGTTGTCCGTCTCCGAATCGATCAGCTGTGCCGTGATCCGCAACCGATTACCGGCCTTCCTTACACTGCCTTCGAGTACATATCGGACACCAAGTTCCTGCCCGACTTGTTTCACTGACACAGGCTTTCCCTTGTAGACAAACGATGAATTTCGAGCGATCACAAAGAGGCCGGAAATCTTGCAAAGCTCGGTGATGATGTCCTCACTGATGCCATCAGAGAAGTATTCCTGCTCCGGATCGTTACTCATGTTCTCGAAAGCCAACACCGCAATCGATGGCTTGTCTGGAAGCGGCAGTGGATGACCATTATCAGGCTTTGCTGAAGCCATCATCGAGACGCCGCCATCAATTCGGACGCAGTAAGTCCGCACCGGCTCGGCGATGTTCTTGACCTCCTGCGCACCCATGTCCTCGAAGCTGACTTCGAGCTTGTTCCGGACTTCCTCGACCACCTTGCCGGATACGCACAGCCCGCCCGGCTCCGCGAACCCCTCAAGCCGCGCAGCAATGTTCACGCCGTCGCCATGTATATCGTCGCCTTCGATGATCACATCACCGAGATTGACGCCGATGCGGAACTCAATTCGTTGGTCGTCCGGTTCATCGATGTTGCGGTCCGCCATACCTGTCTGAATTTCGACGGCGCATTGCACCGCATCGACAACGCTCGCGAATTCGACCAGCAAACCATCGCCAGTGGTATTGACGATACGCCCGCTTCGGCAAGCGATGGCAGGCTCGATCAGTTCATGAAGATGGGCGTTAAATCGCGCACGTGTTCCTGCCTCATCCGCTCCCATCAACCGGCTATAGCCGACCACGTCCGCAGCCAAGATCGCCGCTAGCCTTCTTTGGACGCGTTCTTCGGCCACGTTTCCTCCCTGGCGCGCGCAATTGGTCAAAGTCTAGGCGTCGGCGAAGAGAGAGTCTATCAAGGCCGAAAGTACGTTCTGGGTCACCAACGGGAGGCAGAATGTTGCTCCGGCACCCGTCCCTTTAGCGCATTCGCCTGCGCCGTATAGGCGATGCGGCCATCGGTGTTGGTCGGAAGGCGTTCCAGAAGCAAGGCTTTGAACCGCGCCACATCCGACTCGGATAGGTTCCGAATGGCCTGAATAGTCCTGCTGGCCAAGGCGGTCTGTGCGACCCAGAATTGGTCGAAGTCCTTGAAAGTTAGCCGGATGTCGATTGTGCGGCTGGTGACGTCTTCTAGCCCCGACGCTTCAAAGAGATTTCTGAGTGCACCGATTGGGCGGGCTTGATTGCCAGGTCCTCGCCTCAGTTCGCCACTCAATGCTTTCAGAGTGTCGAAAAGCGGCTGCTGCGGATGGCCCCTGTCCGGCCCATCCCAGACGTAGGTCGCAACGGTTCCCCCCTGCCGCACAACGCGCTTCATCTCGGCCATGGCCTTCGCGCGGTCGGAAAGCTGCCCGATGACCAGCGCCATGACCGCAACGTCAAACTCATCGTCGCCGAAGGGCAGGGACAGCGCATCACCCAAGCGATAGTCGATACCGCTGGCCGCCGCTCTGCCCTTGGCGTAAGTGATTTGGTCCTCGGAGGGATCGACCCCGCTAATCATGCTCGGCCCACTACGATCAAGAACGAGTTCTGTAAACGCCCCCGTCCCACAACCAATGTCGAGCCAGCGCAAGCCGTTTGGTAGCGACAGCCAGTCGAGGAATTCTTCGCCCGCGACGCGACTCCACCGCCCCATGGTAATTTCGTACGCCTCACCATCCGCGAAATAGTTTTTAGCTTCGGCCATACAACGCCTCCCAATCACGCGCTTTCGGCGAAAATCTATGCAGTGACACGATGTGAGTCTATCAGCGCTCGATGTCGGGTTTAGGCCATAAACGGTCCCATGCGGCTGAGGTTCCGACTTCCGTTATGGTCGGAACTCAGACCTTATCGTCACGAACTGAAAGGTCTGCCCTTGGCTAATTTCTGCCGAAAAAGGATGCCTGCGGCAACCCTATATGTAGTGGATGTCTGGCTTAACCGGATAGGCATTGTTTATTCCTTCGGGGCGCCGCCATATTGTTGTTCGATATGCTGCAACTCTTCGTTTCCCTGCTGGCTGTAAAATTGCCGCATTTCTTTGGCGAACGGCTGTAAGGCCAGATAATTCTCCGTCGTGCCGGTCTGTTTCAGATCTTCCAGAAGCGCCTTTTGTGCGCAAAGTGCAGCGATTTGAAGAGCGCCCGGAATGACGGCACAACCGGCACCGGCGTCCTGGTATTGGCTGAGCGTCATTCCCTGCGGCAAGACGCCGAGAGTGGGCTTGCCGACCGCTTGACTCAATTCCTGAATTTGCTCTGCCGCGCGGGCGGAAAGCCAGGCGCCATCGGCTCCCGCCTCCATGCAGGCCACGAGCCTCTCCAGCTTTTCACCCCAATCGTCAACGTCACATCGTGCAATGATCAGCAGATTATCGTCATCCCTCGTATCCACCGCCGCGCGGATCTTGTCGACCATTTCAGCCCGTGTGACAAAGCTGCCGCTGAAACCTGCGTGGGTGGGCCGCTTGGGAGTCAGCTGGTCCTCGATATGGATCGCCGCTGCGCCGGCGCGTTCATATTCCTTGATCGTGCGAACAACATTCACGGCCCCGCCAAAGCCCGTGTCGGCATCGGCAATAATCGGAATATCCACCCGATCAGCCATCGCGGTGATGCGTTCGATCATCTCGGTCATGGTGAGTATTCCGGCGTCGGCATAACCCGAGGTCCGATGCGCGACGCTGCCCGAGGCATGGATTGCCGGTAATTGAGCCGCCTCGACCAACCGCGCTGTGAGGGCGTCTCCGCAGCTTGGCGCGATCACAATCTCGGGTGCAGCCAACAAGTCTTTGAGCCGCCGCCGATTTTCTTTAGCCGTGGCCATTTTAGTCTCCCTGTGGAATGCATTTCCGTAGGCGATTGACGGCCCAAAACGAGATGCCCCACCTGCCGGAGCTGTTACCTTATAATCGTTCGACGCGGTCAGGAAGCCAGGAACTTCAGGGAGGGGCCATCGGCTGCCGAACGGGCCGGATGCTGGCGGCAGCAAAAATCTGTACGATCACGTCGAAATTCATCCAACGTAATCAGAGACGCAACCATGGACATCGATATCCCCGAGATCGTCGCCGAGGTGACAGAAGCCTTCATGAGCTACGAAGCGGCGTTGGGCAGCAATGACGTCGACGCCATCGATACTCTGTTCTGGGACAGCAAGCTGACGCTGCGCTACGGCCCCAACGGAACTCTGCTGGGACATGAGGCCCTTTCCGCTTTTCGCCGCGCCCGCAACATCAAGGGCATCGAGCGCACGCTGAAAAATACCATCATCACGACGTTTGGCCGCGACCTCGCCGTCGCCAACACGGAATCCGACCGGCCCAACTCCGGCGCGACAGGACGCCAGAGCCAGACATGGGTGCGCCTGCCGGAAGGCTGGCGCATCGTCTCCGCCCACGTTTCCGATCACGTTTCCGTTCAACAGGACGCGACAGCATGATCCAGGGCGCCTGACCCCATTATGGAAACCGGATTCCTGGGGGTTCCAGAGGTAAGCGGCCTGATCTTCCTCGGGTTGGCACTGACATCCTTTTGCACCGCCTTCATCGCCGGCGTGACCGGAACGGCAGGCGGCTTGCTGATGCTCGGTATTCTGGCGCTGGTGTTTCCGCCAGCTGTGCTGATTCCGCTGCACACGGTCGTAATGCTCGGCGACAATGTCAGCCGGATCGCGATCCTGTGGCGGCATATTCTGCGGGCAGCGCTGCTTCCCTTCTTCATCGGCGCCGCGCTTGGCGCCCTTGCCGGCGGCCAGATATTCGTGACCCTGCCGACTTTGACGCTGCAAATCATCCTCGGCCTGTCGATCATCCTCTTTACCTGGATGCC
>JBLHKG010000148.1:0-5778 GCA_047619835.1 Alphaproteobacteria bacterium | reverse complement strand
TTCCAGGCGCTGCCGCTGGTGCTGGTCATCAGCGCCCTGTCCGCCCTGCTCTATCACTGGCGGGTCCTGCCGATCGTCGTCCTGGCTTTTGCCTGGTGCCTGCGCCGGACACTCGGTCTCGGTGGGACGGCGGGGGTCAGCGTTGCCGCCAATGTATTTGTCGGCATGGTCGAGGCCCCCCTTCTGGTCAAACCGTACCTTGCCAAGGCGAGCCGCAGCGATCTGTTCCTGATCATGACCGCCGGAATGGCGACCATCGCCGGGACGGTTCTGGTGCTCTATGCGACTTTTCTCAAAGGCGTGGTGCCGGGCGTCGTCGGTCACCTGCTAAGCGCCTCGGTGCTCAATGCGGTGGCGGCAATTGTGATCGCCCGGATCATGATTCCGCCCGAAATTGGCGTCGCAACCGCCCCCGCCCCGCTCGGTAGACATTATGAAAACTCAATGGATGCCATTACCCGGGGAACGCTCGACGGGCTGACATTGCTGCTTAACATCACCGCGATGTTGATCGTGCTGATTGCGCTGGTCGCCCTGGTCAACGCGATCCTCGGCCTTGCCGGCGATATCGGTGGCGCGGCGTTAACGCTGCAGCGCCTGCTCGGCTATTTGCTATCGCCGCTCGCCTGGCTGATCGGTGTGCCGTGGGCAGAGGCCGGGACTGCCGGCGCGCTGATGGGAACCAAGATCGTGCTGAACGAGCTGATCGCCTATCTTGATTTCGCCCGACTGCCGCGGGAAGCGTTGTCCGAACACAGCCGATTGATCATGACCTATGCGCTGTGTGGTTTTGCAAATCTTGGCAGCCTTGGCATCATGCTGGGCGGGTTAGGCGCAATGGCCCCTGAACGCCGCGGAGAAATTGCTGCCCTCGGACTCAGAACAATCGCGAGCGGCGCGCTGGCCACCTGGCTGACCGCCGCGATTGCCGGATTGATCCTGTAGAATTTAAAGCGTCCGGCGTTCCTTGAGAGCCGCCGACAGCGTTCCATCATCCAGATAGTCAAGCTCGCCACCGATCGGCACGCCATGGGCGAGGCCTGATATTTTGACGTTGGCGTCTTCCAGCCGCTCCGCGACATAATGTGCCGTGGTCTGGCCTTCAACGGTGGCGGAGGTCGCCAGAATGATTTCGGTGACTTGTTCTGATCGAGCTCGCTCAACCAGGCCTTCGATCAACAGATCTTCCGGCCCCTTGCCATCGAGCGCCGACAGAGCGCCGCCGAGGACGTGATAGCGCCCCGAGAATACCATTGCCCGCTCCAGCGCCCACATATCGGCGACATCCTCAACGACACAGATCAGCGACGGATCGCGCCGCGGATCGACACAAACCGCGCACGGGTCGGTCACATCGACATTGCCGCAGACGGTGCAGTTCCGCATCGCATGGGCCGCCGACTCCAGTGCCTGGGCCAGTGGCAGCATGAGGCTTTCCCGCCGCTTGATAAGGAAAAGAACCACCCGGCGGGCGGAACGAGGTCCCAGTCCCGGCAGACGTGCAAAGAACTGCACCAGCCGATCAATCTCGCCAACCGCCATGCGCCGATCCGATCCCGTATCTCAGAACGGCAAAGAAAAGCCGGGGGGCAAGGTGAGCCCACCAGTAAGCTTCGACATTTCTTCCGCGACGCGTGCTTCGAGCTTGCTCTTGGCGTCGGCGAATGCCGCGACGATAAGATCCTCGACCACCTCGGAATCACTGGCATTGAACAGAGACGGGTCAATCGACAGATTGCGGAGATCCCCTTTGCCGCTCAGCGTCACCGTCACCATGCCGGCGCCGGAAGAGCCACCGATGTTAATTTCGGCGAGCTTTTCCTGCATTTCCTGCATTTTGGTCTGCATTTCCTGGGCTTGCTTCATCATCTGACCAAGATTTTTCATCGCTCGTTCTCGCTTTCCTCGTCAACTTTATCGGGATCGACCGGCAGGTCGGACACAAGCGGTTCTTCACGCTCAACAATCGCCTCTACGGTGGCGCCGGGAAACACCGCGAGCGCCTCCTGAACCAGGGGATGGCTGATGGCTTCGCCGCGCCGGATTTCAGCGGCAGCACGGCGTTGATCACCAAGAGTTTCGGCCCCGGCTTCATCGCTCAGGCTGACCAGCCATTTTTTGCCGGTCCATTCGCTGAGAAACCGGCTGACATTATTGGCAAGATCGCCCGGCGCATCGTCGTGCGCGCGCAGTTCGATATGGCCAGGCTGGAAACGCACCAGATGAACCCGATTTACCAGATGCGCACTGAGCAGGGCTTCACGCTTTTCCCCGAACAGCGCGATGATGTCGTCAAAGTTTTGTGGCTGTGGCAGAGAGGGCGCAGAGGACTTTGGCGCCGCTTCGGGTGCAGTATCCGGAAGCGGCGGCTCTTCAGGACGAGGCGATGGCGCCTGTGCAGCTAGCTGAGCAACCGCGCCAACCGCCAGGCCGCGCGCGCCACCGCCATTTGGAGACGTGGATGGCGGCGGGGACGGCGGCGGGGGCAGCGTCGGGGGCGCCGCCGGGGGCGGTGTATCCTTCGGGGTCTGGGCACCGCTGTCCGACAGCCGGCGTATGATATCGGCGGGCAACGGAAGATCAGCCATGTAAGCGAGACGAATCAGCACCATCTCGGCGGCTTGGCTGGCGGACGGGGCCATCCGTACTTCACTCAGCCCTTTCACGAGGAGCTGCCAGGTTCGGCCCAGCACCGGCATGTTCAGCTTGCCTGCAAGGGCGCCCCCGCGTTCGGCATCCATCTGGGAGACCCCGACGGCCTTCCCCGCCGCCGGCGACAGCTTAAGCCGGGTTAACCAGTGGGTGAGCTGCAAAAGATCCTCAAGAATTTGCGCGGGATCTGCGCCCGAATTGTGCATTTCGGCGAAAACATCAAGCGCGTCCGTCGCCTTGCCGCCCATCACGGCTTCAAAGAGATCATATAACCGACCGCCATCGGCGAGACCCAGCATATCGCGCACGGCATCTTCATCGACCGCGCCCTGCCCACCACCGGCCTCAGCCCCTCCTCCTGCGGAGTGGGCGATTGCCTGATCAAGCAGCGACAACCCGTCGCGGACAGAGCCGTCGGCGGCGCGGGCAATCAGCCCAATCGCCCCGTCGGAAATTTCGACCCCTTCCTGTTTGGCAATTTTACTGAAATGCGCGCTCAAAACCGCAATGTCGACCCGGCGCAGATCGAATCGCTGACAGCGCGACAGGACAGTGACCGGCACCTTGCGCGTCTCGGTCGTCGCAAACAGGAACTTCACATGCTCGGGCGGCTCCTCCAGCGTCTTCAGAAGTGCGTTGAACGCGTTCTTGGACAGCATATGAACTTCGTCGATGATGTAGATCTTGTAGCGCGCGTTGACCGGGCGGTAGCGCACGCCGTCGATCAGCTCGCGGATATCATCAACACCGGTGCGGCTGGCCGCGTCCATCTCGATCACGTCGATATGGCGATCTTCGGTAATGGCCCTGCAGTTCTCGCATACGCCGCAGGGATCGGCTGTGGGGCCGCCCTGCCCATCCGCCCCGGTGCAGTTGAGCGCACGGGCGATGATTCGGGCGGTGGAGGTCTTTCCCACCCCCCGCACACCGGTAAGGATGAAGGCGTGCGGCAGACGATCGGCGGCAATTGCATTGGTCAGGGTGCGAACCATCGCATCCTGGCCAATCAGCTCGGCAAAGGTCCGCGGACGGTATTTGCGCGCAAGAACGCGATAAGGCTGATCTGACTGTATATCGTCCATGGCCGTTCCGGAGAGCGGTGGGAGGCTGAACAGGCAACCCGGGAGAATCTCGTTACGGCTGCTTCCTTCCGGACCTGACCGGGTTGGCGAGTGTCCCGTCCACCGCCAACCTCCCACAGCTACTATATCAGCATTCGGGCGTCACACCCAAGCACGCTCGTGTTAAATTAACACGATGATCGCAGATTGCGCGTTTTCCGCCCTTGTGCGACCTTTGCCGTATGAAACCATCCAATTTCTTTGGTGAAACCGGCTTGGACCGGATGTCGGAACGGCGTGGCGACACTGTCTGGCTGGCCGAAATAAAGCGCGCGCCGGACGCGCTGTTCTCCCCTGTCTGGCGCACCCGCAGCTTCATCGACCAGAGCGATGCCGAGACACCGCGTTCCGCTCATCTCGACGCGGCGGCCATCACCGGGCTCACCGATAACGAATCGGACGTCATTTTTCTCGGCTATCGCGGCGGCGTGCCGTATTTCTCGGTCGATGTATCGCATCTTGACGAACCGGAGAGCCATCCATCGCTGATTGGCAAAGGCGAATTCGCCGATATCCGGGATGTCAGCCTGTTCATGCCGCGTGAAGAGGGCGCCATGCTGGCCTATGCAAGGGCCATCGCGTACTGGCATCACACACACCGGTTCTGCGGTCGGTGCGGCAGTCCGACCGTGATCGAGGAAGCCGGTCATGTGCGCCGGTGCCAGAACCCCGACTGCAACACCCAGCATTTTCCCCGCACCGATTCGGCCGTCATCATGCTGGTCCATCGCGGCGACAAGGTCATCCTTGCCCGCAAAAAGGGCTGGCCGGAGGGCCGACATTCAATTCTTGCCGGTTTTGTCGAGCCCGGTGAAACACTGGAAGGCGCCGTAACCCGGGAGGTAATGGAAGAGGTCGGCGTTCCGGTCACCAATGTGCGCTATCATTCCTCCCAGCCATGGCCCTTTCCAGGCAATCTGATGCTCGGCTATTTTGCTGAAGCGTTAAGCGACGATCTGACGGTCTGCGATGACGAGCTGGAACATGCCCGCTGGTTCACCCGTGAAGAGCTGATGGAAGAAGCGCTCGCCTTCCGCAAACAGCCAACCGCGGTTTCAATCGCTCGCCGTTTGCTGGCGGAATGGGTGACCGGGGAAGATCTCTAACCGCGCTGCTTGCGAAACGGGTCGGCGGGATAGGTCCCGAGAAGCCGTACTTCATTCGAGAAAAAACTTAATTCCTCCAGCGCGAGTCTGAGGCCAGGATCGTCGGGATGGCCGTCAACATCGGCGTAGAATTGCGTCGCGTTGAAGCTGCCGCCGACCATATAGCTTTCCAGCTTGGTCATGTTGACGCCGTTGGTCGCGAACCCGCCCATCGCCTTGTAAAGCGCCGCCGGCACGTTGCGGACACGGAACACGAAGCTGGTCACAAGCGGTGCAGAACCCCGCTTCTGACGAACCGGCTTCTTTGCCAGGACGACGAAGCGTGTCGTGTTGTGATCGGCGTCCTCGATATTCGAGCGCAGAGTCTTGAGCCCATAAATTTCGCCGGCCAGCGACGACGCAATGGCCGCTTCGCTCTGGTCCTGCTTTTCGGCCAGCTCTTTCGCCGCGCCTGCAGTATCGGCATGAACGATTGGCTCGAGACCAAGCTTGCGCGTCATGACGCTGCACTGTGCCAGGGCGTGAACATGGCTGCGCACGATTTTGATCGATTTGAGCGTCGCCCCTTCCGGCGCCAGCAGGCAGTGATTCACTTTCAGAAAATATTCGCGAACGATAAACAGACCGGATTCCGGCAGCAGGCGGTGGATATCCGCGACCCGGCCGGCAATCGAATTTTCAATCGGCGTCATGGCATAGCGGGCACGGCCCTCGACAACCGCGGCAAACATATCCTCGAAAGTCTGCGCCGGAAGGGTCTGCATCGCGGGGTAGGCCTGGCTGCAGGCAAGATGGGAATAGGCGCCGGGCAGTCCCTGAAAAACGATCGTATTTGACGGTCGGGTGGAAGTTACCATTCAATTTATCCGAAAACTGCGCGGCGAATTAACCGCCGCTTG
>JBLHKG010000147.1:0-5779 GCA_047619835.1 Alphaproteobacteria bacterium | reverse complement strand
ACCTTCGGGCCGCCGCGAGCCGAGGTTAAGGACGTGCCCCGTTTTGTCGACCTGGTGAAGTCCGGGATCGATCGTGAGATGGTCACCATTCTCGAATCCAACTTCAATGTCGGACAGGGTTTCTATGTGCCGCCCGGCGTGCCCAAGAAAACCGTCGACGTGCTGCGGAAATCCTTCGGCGCCTTGATGAAGGACCCGGTCTTCAAAGCCGAAGCGAAGAAGCGCGGCGTGCCGACCTTCAGTCGCACCTGGCAACAGGTCGAGGAAGCCGTGAAGGTGGGATACGGCAGCCGCAAGGAAGTGGCGGAAAGACTCGCCAGCCTGCTCGGCTTCCGCAAAAAGAAAAAATAGCGGAAATTATTTCCGGGTTGCTGGACGACCGCTCCTGTTCGGGGCGGTCGTTCGCATTTTCAGCTTCCCGGCACACGCCGAAATGCGACAGCGAGACGGTTATGGGTGTTGATGACGCAGATCGTGAAGGTCAGATGCGTCAGCTCTTCGTCGGTGAACTGTCCGGATGCTGCCTGGTATACCGCATCCTCGACCCGTGATTCTGCCACCAGCGTCACCGCCTCCGTCCAGTCCAGCGCTGCGCGCTCACGCGCCGAAAAACACTCCGCTTCGCGCCAGGTGACGACCAGCTGAATGCGTTCTTCGCTTATCCCGGCGTCGCGCAACCGGCCAGCATGCAGATTGACGCAGTTGGCGCAGCCGTTGATCTGCGAGGCCCGAAGCTTGACCAGTTCCAGCAGATCATGGCCGAGCGTTCCATTATCCTCCACCGCGGCAAGCTCACCGAGCTTCTTCCACGGTGCAGAGCCTAATTTTCGGTAATCGAGACGTTCCATCGCGCCGTTCTCCTCTAGCTGACAAATTCTACCTCGCAGGATATGACTAGTTGAGAAAAACCGATAGCCGGGAAATAAAATGAACAGCGAAACCAAATTCACCGTGATGCGCGATCTGGTGATCGCCAACCGAATTCTGGCGAATGAGGGGGTGGTCGACGCCTTTGGCCATATCAGCGTACGCCATCCGGAAAACCCTGAGCGCTACATCATGGCCTGTTCGCGCAGTCCCGGCATCGTCACCCAGGACGATTTGATGGAATACACGCTGGATGGCGATCCACTGACCAAGAAAGACCTGCCGATGTATGCCGAGCGCTTCATCCATGGCGGGGTCTATGAACGCCGGCCCGATATTCATGCCGTGGTCCATAATCATTCGCATACTGTCATTCCGTTCGGGGTAACCGGCATTCCTATCCGACCGATCATCCATGTCGGCGCGTCGGTGGCGGGCGATGTGCCGATCTGGGATATCCATGACAAGTTTGGCGACACATCACTGCTGGTTCTCAACATGGAGCACGCGCGCGATCTTGCCGCCTGTATCGGTGACGATAATCAGGCCGCGTTGATGCGCGGTCACGGCTGTGTGGTCGGCGGCAAGAACGTCAAGGAGGCGACATTGCGATCGATTTATCTGGAAGTGAACGCCAAGCTTCAGCTTCAGTCGGAGGCGCTGGGCACGCCGCGCTATCTGACTCCGGGTGAGGTCGAACAGGCCGGTCACCGCATGACAGTCGATCTTGCCATCAACCGGGCATGGGAATACTGGACGATTCGCGCGGGATGTCAGGATCTGTAGGATTTTCGTTTTATCGGTAATTTACCGCGACTGTGTATGCTGATCCGGCAATGAAAACGACAGGACCAAGTGATGCGCTCGCCCGCCGGGTTGACGCTGGTGAAATGCATCGGGACGCCGCCCAGGAAAGGGTGGTCGTCCGTCTGCAGGCGCTGCACGACCAACTCGCGGAACGCCGTCCACATGGCTACCGCCTGCGTGATCGGCTGATGAATTTTCTTGGCCGTAGGGAGCCTCCGGCGCCGCGCGGGCTTTATATCCATGGCCCGCCGGGACGTGGAAAATCCATGCTGATGGATCTGTTCTTCGAGACATCGACGGTCCGTCGGCGACGGCGGGTGCATGTCCATCCTTTTATGCAGGAAGTCCACGCCAGGATGCACCAATGGCAGGTGGAAGGCGGCGGAAAACAGGCGGAAGAACCGCTCCCGCGGCTCGCACGGGAAATTGCCAGGGACACGCGCCTTCTGTGTTTCGATGAATTTCAGGTCGAGGCGATCGCCGATGCCATGATTGTCGGCAGGTTGTTCGGTGCATTGTTCGACGAAGGCGTGGTGGTTGTGGCAACATCAAACACAGCACCCGACGATCTGTATAAGGACGGATTGCAGCGCGCGCGTTTCCTGCCCTTTATCGATCTCCTGAAGGATAGTGTCGATGTCGTCCAGCTCGCCACGGATACCGATTACCGCCGCGACAGGCTCAAGGCTGTTGGCGTCTATCACTCACCCAATGATGCGACAGCCAAGGCAGCGCTTGCCGATGCGTTTGGCCGATTGACCGACGGGGCAACGCCGCAATCTGGCGAAATTATTGTGCACGGCCGGAAGATTGCGGTGCCACGTCAGGCCCGCGGCGTCGCACAATTCGATTTTGCGGAACTCTGCGAAGTGCCGTTAGGGGCGGCCGATTACTGGACGATTGCCTGCCAGTATCAGACGGTGATCATCTCGAATATTCCACAGATGACGGCGGACCAACGAAATTCGGCTAAACGCTTCGCCGTGCTGATCGAGACATTTTACGAACAGAAAACCAAGCTGGTCTGTTCGGCAGATGTCCCGCCGGATACGCTTTATTCCGAAGGCGATGGTTCGGAACTCTTTACCCGGGTTGCCTCGCGGCTGGAGGAAATGCAGTCCGAGGATTATCTCGCTGCGCCGCATCGTCCCGCAAACGCACGGGCCGTGTAATTTCTAGCCAGGTTTTGGCACTGTCCACGGTTTGGTGAGAAGGGTATCGCGTTCGGGCGGCAGGAAGATGGCGGGCTCACGAGCAGCTTCGGCGGCTTCCGCCGGTGGCAGATCGGTGCGCCAGTTTTTGCCGATATAGCGACAACCGGTTATGCCGTCAGCTTCGTTGCTTGCGAGGAAAACGGCTATCGGCGCGATGATTTCAGCATCCATATAGAGTTTGCCGGATTTTTCTCCGCGGATACGGGCCGCCGGCAATACGAATTCAGTATCCACGCTACCACCCGGGGCGATTGAATTGACGGTTACGCCGGTCCCTAGCAGATCCTCCGCCCAGGCGAGCGTCATTGCCTCCAGTGCCGCCTTGGTCGGGCCATAGGGCGTGCCATAGGCGCGATGCATGGAATCTCGCGATTTTGTGACATTAAGAATACGTCCCCAGCCGCTATCCATCATGTGGTGGATGGCCGAATGTGCCATGTTAAACGGCCCGTTCACGTTGGTGTCGACGATTTCTGCCCATCCTTCAGGATTCCCTTCCCAGAACGGCGCACTGTCATTGGTCATCGACCGCTGACCGCGACCGGCATTATTGACCAACACATCAACCGCACCAAATCGCTCCGCTGTTTGCCGGACCGCCTCTCCGCAGGCAGCGCGGTCGGTCACGTCTGCTATCAGCGGCAGGGAAGAACCCGGCCCGGCGATATCCTCGATTTCTGCAGCCACTGCTTTGATTTCGTCCGGGTTTCGGGATGCGGTGATCGTGATTCCTTTCGCGCCCGCACGGGCAAAGCCGAGTGCCATCGCCCGTCCTAAGCCCCGCCCGCCGCCGGTAATTATTGCGATTTTCCCTTCAAGGGGCTTCTTTATTGCCATAATATCGTCTCCTCCTCGTTACGCAGATCATATCGGATGTTTCTCTACCTTGTCATGGCGACTGCAATAGGCGAGAAATGGGGAAATCAACCTCAGGGGACATAAATGACCGGCGTTTCGTTTGAAGAGCATCCATTCTGGGATTACGCACTCTCTGTATATGGAGGGGATGGCGTCTCGGCCGCCTGCATTGCGTTGCAGGATCGGCATACGATCGATGTCAATCTGCTGTTACTCTCGCTGTGGACGGCTCACGACGGTCGACCGCCGCTGACGCCGGCGCAGTTTGATGCTTTGTTCGAAGTCTCTGTGAACTGGAACGAGGAAATCGTTTGCGATATCAGACAGTTGAGAGCCCGATTGAGTAGTGGCTATGGCGCTGTGGGTGAAGCGCGCCGAGTAGCAGTTCGTAATGCTGCGCTGACGCTTGAGATCGATTGTGAACATGTTGAAATGCTGGCTCTTGCTGAAATACTGGGTGCTCCCCTATTGAAAGCCGCTGATCCGCTGGAAGCGCGATCGGTCGCTGTTTCCAATATGAAGGCCTACTTTACACGTCGGGCCGTGGTGGCAGATGCCGAGGATTTCGTGGCGCTGACGTCGATTATTGCTGCTGGCTATCCTGGTACCAATATCGCTGCCGTCCGGAGTTTGTGGAACGAATAATTACGATGGTTTTGCTTGGGAAATTTTCGCGGGTTTTTGTTCTGGTTGCTGTCCTTTCCGGTTGCGCCTGGGTCGAACAAGCCAACGAGGAAACAATCCGCATCGGCATCGGCGATCTGGGATTAATCGCTCCCGGGTTGAGGCAAGTCGTCAGCTACCCCGACGCGCGCACCCATTGCGCTAAATTCGGCAAGGAGGCGACGCTTGTCGATCTCAAGGAAAAGACCGCGATCTGGCGTTGTGTGCCCCCGAAATAGTATCTGGAACTTCATCCGGATTTTGCCCGTTTCGCTCAAGATCGCGGAACGCTGCCCAACCGGTGAGAGAATAGTCGAGCGCGCGACGGCGTAGGCGCCAGAGTCGGTAGGTTTCTACCGAAGGCGCGCGACGGAAGTCCTGTTTTGCCGCGATGACAGTCTGCGCTGCTTGTCGAACGGTCTGCCACGCCTGCTGGCGACGCGTGTGTATCTGAAATTGCCACGAGGTTTCGCTATCCAGCCACGCCGCGGCATCCTGCGGTGGAGGGCCGTCATAGCGACGATCCCGTGCAGCCTGATGGGTTTTATAGGTCATCAATCTCTCCGCTGGGGCGTGCGTGAAGGATAATTCGTCGATTTAGGAGTTAAACGCGGCGGTCGATTAGGCCGTGCCGTCGATGAAATCGCAGCAGCTCAGTGCAGCTGGTTAATCACCTGAATCACCCGGCCGACGACTTCCGTCTCTGATTGAATGAAGACCGTTTCATGGGCTTCCGTGCTGTCGGGCTCAAGCCGGGCCGGATCGGAGCGAAAGCGTTTGAAGGTTGCCCGCCCGTCTAGCTTAACGACGTAAAATTGTCCGGAGGTGAGCGATTTGTCGGCATAATCGACGATGACGATGCTGCCATCCGGCGCGACACGGTTCATCGACTGACCGCTTACGCGAAGCGCAATCAGTGTATTGCGCTGATGGGTGACGGGTATGTAATCGGCGGCATCCCCAACCGCGTAAGGATCGACGGTCTCGGTCAGATCACCGGCTTTGACCCAGCTGACCAGCGGAACGTCATGGACCGGACGGTCGATCGTCCGGACATTGCCCGCCGACGATAATTCCAGCAATTCCTCAAGCGCCCAGTCCAGGCCGCGAGCGATTCCTTCCAGCGTATCGCGCCGCGGGTTGCGTGACTTCGCCCTCAGCACATTACGGATGGCATCTGAGGTCAGTCCACCATCCATAGACGCCCGTCGCGCGGATTTGCCGAGGGCGTGAAGGCGGCTGCGGATACGGTCCTTGAGGTCGGCCATGTCGGTATTCCAGACATAGAGAAAATCGATCTCAGGTATTTTAACCTCAAAATAATGAATCTGCATGCGGTAAAAAAACCTTGACTTGCGGGAGTGAATTCG